>CAUJKL010000887.1 GCA_963204995.1 Planctomycetota bacterium
TCACTTGCTGTGCGAGCGAATTACTGATCAGTAGGAAGCTCGTAATTGGAACCAGCGCCCAAGCGTTGTAGTCGAGCCCTTTCGGACGCAGCAACAGCCACAAGCTAATGACCAACATGAACAACGACAACAAGTTCCATGAGAGATAAGCAGTCGAATAATCCAGCTTGCCGAAAGGCAACGATATCAGTACCGACGCAGGTGGATGAGCATTCAATTCCAACAACACACGGTACGGCTTGCCGAAGTGCAAGGGGATCGATTCGTTCAAGCTCAGATAGATCGGTTGTCCGGCAAAGTAATTTCGCGTGGAAGTCCACTCTTGCACAAAGTCGTGTAGATGCCTGTAGGGTGGCGTTAAGCGAACTACCAGCGCCGCGCCCCACAACAGGCAAACTGGTCCGCCCACGACGAGCCAGAACAGTTTCAAACTTGTCGGCCAATCTCCCGTTCGTCCACTCATGGCGCGACGCCTTCTTGCTTGACTCGCCGGTGTTCGATCAATCTGGGAGGCTCGGCATCCGCTTCCAACAACCAGACGCGACGGTTCCGGAAATACTCCAACAGCAACAAATTCTCACGTGGGCTCATCTCTCGCGCCCACACGATCTTGGCTCCGTCGATGTCTGCGGTGTTGTAAACCCACTCGCGCCCCGTGTCGTGCCGGGGACCATATCGGACGACAACAAGGTGTTGCCCAGACAGCTGACGGAGCATCGCAGAGATTTCTGTTCGATCGTGACTCCACTGACGATGTCCCACGATCGCTCGCCCACTCGCGCCGACGCAAAACACCACAAGATAGGTCGCGAGCATGGCAGTAACCACCGTGCCACCACGCGCCGCACCGTTTGATCGCCAAACGCGAGTGCGACGCAAGCCGTGGATTAGCACGACCAACAGCGCTGGCAAGACCGGTGCAACATAGTGTGGAAACATCCAGGGCACGAGGGTTCCGGCCGCTAGGCTCACCAGCACTGTACCCGCGAGAAACGCGACGTCACGTCGGTGCGCGGCATCAGCCAAGCCCACGAGGAGGGCAACCGTAAGCACGGGGCCGACCAGGATGTACCAAATCCGCACCAGCATATCGGATTTCGCTTCCCAAAAACCCCACAGACTTCTCTGTCGACGATAATCATCGAGAGCCCAGCCTAATTGAAACTTCCGTATCACCTCATGACGAAATTTGGGTATCTCGCGCGGTGACTTCCACAGAAACAAAGGGCTGACGCTATAAGTCTCTTCATGCAACTGATAGGGCATTTTCAAGGGATCATGCGTCACGGCCTGATTGTACAACGCCATCGCCGCCCCGCCCAAAGTAAGTGTGAGCGTTACAGGCAAAGCAAACCGAAGCACCACGTCGAACCAACCGGGCGACCTCGCACAACACGCCCAGATCAGCAAACGCACCGCGACGGGAAGGCTGACGACGAGCCCCTCATAGGGTCGGCTGTTGGCCAGCACGACGAGACCGAATCCAAGAACCACGGCGTTGGAAACCGTGGGCCTGTTCATGATTCGAGGAAGTGCTCCGAACAGCAGTGCGCCGCCCACGATCGCACCGGCGGGACTCATGAAGCCTTGTCCCCAGTTGAATTGCAGAGCCGGATGAAAGGTCATCAGTAGACCGCCCAGAAATGCCCAGCGGGCGGGCAGCCACCCTTGGAGCATCCAACAACAGGCCATTACCACGAGTGTCGTGCCGATAAAAATTCCGGTGACAGGATCGCCGGTAAGGCGTTGTCCGGCAGCGAGCAACAAGCCTTGCACGGGCGGATACTTCGAGGCATACGTCGGCTGATGGATGACATGAAAGCTCTCAAAATGTTGCCACATGGCGTGCGTCGGATTGGTCACCCGTCCGCTGGCGTACGTATCGGCGGCAAGCAAATAGCTAAACTCATCGTGGACGCCGGGCACCGGCCAACGAACCAGGGCATTGCCAATACTGATCGCCAAAGTCAAACTGCCGCAGACTAGAATCGCCCGCCGTTTGTGATTTCCGAGTCGCGATAGCGTATGCCACCACCGCGTCGACGGTCGCAAGTATTTGATGCTTGCATAGACGACTCCCAACGCCGCGAATTGGAAGAGGCTCAAGGTGGCGATCGTCAGCATAGGAACGCTTTCTCCAGGTGGTCGAAATTCATACTGTCCGCGTCATTCGACGATTTGCGAGGGTCGACCGCTTGATCGACGCGATCTACCACACGCCACCACCGCGCGCCGTTTTCTCGCGTTCCGCGGCAGCACATTCAATACGACCGGTGGCTTCAATTGCCCAGGTTATATCGGCTTTCGGTGTTAAACCAACGATCACCGTCGGCGGCACAGCACCATGTACTGTGCACCTAACGGCGCCTTGGTCAGCCATTTTTCAAGAGGACGCCCCCAACGAAGAAGGCGGGGAAAAACAAACAGGAAACTGGTATGGATCGTTTCGAAACCGCCTTCCTGTAGCAGATTTCGGGCCGAGGGTGCCGAAAGCAAAACTGCGTCGCGATCAAACGGAATGCGGCTCATCACGTATCGTGTTCCGGGATTCCAAGGATTGTTTTCCCAGAACGCAAATAGACCATTCGGCCGAAGCGACCGGTGAATGCATTGCAGCGCTGCTAACCGCTTCTCAGGAAGAATGTGATGAAAAACGCCGTTACAATAAGCTAAATCAATATCTTCTTGTGGTTTCCATTCGTCGCGCGAAAGAAACCTCGCGCGTGCTGAACCGAATCTCTCCTTGGCCAATACGACGGCACTCGCCGATTCGTCCGTGCCGATCACCGCATCGACGTTTAAATACTCGAGCAACAGTGGCGTTGTCGTGCCGATGCCGCATCCAAAATCGAGAACGGAATGTGCATGAATGTCCAATTGACGAAGACACGCCGCCACATGACTCACCCGGCCTCTAGCAAAATAGTCCTGACTCTCGCCCGATACGGACAAGCCGCGCGCGAGGGCGCTCGCATATCCGATCGCATAGTCGTCGAAGTCTACTTGTGGCGAGTGAGTGGTCGGCATTTCAAAATGATTTATGGCAATCCAAGGCCGACACAGGAGATCACTTCCGGGCCATTCCAAGGATGCTGACAAAAAAGCTGGAGAGAATGGTCTGGAAACCCAACGCAGACAGCGTCACGCCGGGAATCACCAGCCGCAT
>CAUJKL010000888.1 GCA_963204995.1 Planctomycetota bacterium
CGTCCGTCAAGTTCTTCGTCAATGGTGTGGCTGGAGCATCGCTTAACAGATCGTTGTACGATCACGCATTTAATTCGCTGGTCATTGGGGGGAACACGATCGGCGGCTCGACAACGAAATCCTCGTTCAACGGCAAGATTGACGAACTCACGATCTACGACCGCGCCCTATCGCAGGCGGAGTTGCAAACGATCTGTGAAGCGGGCCCGGCCGGAAAATCGCCGGCCCCTCAGACGACGACTAATCTCTGGATCACGGATACCTACTTTACGGACTCGGCAGGCAACCGGATCGAAGCTCCGCCGGTGGGAGCGTATGTGTTTGTGCAGACGGAATTCCACACGCGCGACCTACCGGCAGGTTCCTCGTATGTGATTTCGCACGCTTTCCAAGGGACGACGCTCAGCAACACAGTGAGCTCGGGCGCTGGGAATTCGGGTGAAGGCAGTTGGGTACATCGCTGGGGCGTTTGGCTTGTGCAGCCGGGGGACAGCAGCCTACACGTCACTGTAGACGCAGACCACGCGATTGCCGAATCGTCGGAGACGGATAACTCGCGCGCGCTGGCCGTTACGCCGCAAACGTTCGGCCCGAAGTTCCAGACACCGTTGGGGGGCGTGCCGTATCAGGACTGGAGTATTGTCAACTATGTTGACCTCGACCGTGGTGCCGGCGTCCGCGACTATCACGGCGGATCTTACTCGTATAACGGTCACGATGCGATCGATTTCACTCTCGCAAATTTCGCGGCGATGGACCGGGGCATCCCGGTTGTTGCAGCAGCATCAGGTATCGTGACGGCAGTCCACGACGGTCGCTTCGACCGCGTCACAACCGGTTGCGGTGAAGGTGCGAATGAAGTCTCCATCGATCACGGCAACGGCTGGGTTACCAACTACATCCACTTGCTACGCGGTTCGGTCGGCGTGACTGTCGGCCAGCAGGTCACCGTAGGCCAATCACTCGGATTGGTCGGCAGTTCGGGGTGCTCGTCTGACGCCCATCTACATTTCTCGGTCTATTACCGCGGCCTGCTGGTAGAAACATACGTCGATCCCACCGGCTATTGGACGAATCCGTTGTCTTACTCGGGCGATACACCCGGCGTGCTTGACGCCGACACGACCAACTACGATCCGCCGATCAACGAACTGAAGGAACGGCCGTCCGAAACGGATGTGCTGAAGCAATCGGCTGGGCAGACAGTTACGTCCTGGGCGCTGCTGCACGGCATCCGGTCCGGACAGGAGTTGAAGTTTCAGTGGCGGCGTCCCGATGGCAGCGTGTATGTCGAACGATCTTGGACTGATTTGGAAATCCATTACGGCTGGTGGGTACAGAGCGTTGGCCTTCCCAGCACGCCGGACGCTGGCACGTGGAAGTTCGTCGTCCGTTACCAAGACAACGTACTTTGGCAGGACACATTCGACGTAACGGCAAACGGCGTTCCAGAGATGCGCGTCGACCTGGGGAGCACTTTCATCATTGACGGACGTACGACGCCGATTGACTTCGGTACCGGGAACACGGGCCAAGGCGGCCGTGAATTGACTTTTACAGTCACCAATCACGGTAGCGCTCCATTGACCACGTCGAACCTCGTGGTTCCTGATGGGTATACCGTAACCGACAACTTGGTGCCATCGATCTCCGCAGGTCAATCCGACAGTTTTACGGTGCGGCTGGATGATAGGACTCCTGGCCAGAAACGCGGTCTGATTCAGTTCACGACTAACGATGCCGATGAATCAACTTTCAGCTTTGCAGTCGAGGGACAGATGGAAGGGGGCCCCATCCAGAGTCCCGAGATCGATATTCGAGGGAACGGCCAGTCGATCACCGATGGGGACACGACGCCGTCGCTCACAGATCACACAGACTTCGGCAGCGTAACGCAAGCAGGAACCCCGCCGACGCGAATCTTCACGGTCTATAACACTGGCGGTGCTACTCTCAATCTTGGGGGTTTGACCGTCCCCGCTGGCTTCACGATCACGGAAGCACTCTCTCAGAGTATCCCACCAGGTGACAGCGACACGTTTACGGTGCAGTTAGGCACCGCGATCGCCGGCACGTTCAGTGGCGACGTGAGCTTCGATAACAACGACAGCAACGAAAACCCATTTAACTTCCGCATCACCGGCACGATCACGGATGGGGCAATTCCGCCTGACACATTGCAAGTGACTTCGTTCACAGCAACTTCGAGTGGATTCGTCGTGCAATTCAACCGCGATCTGAATGTCAGCCTGCTCAATGCTTACGACACGGGGGCGGGTGCGTTGGGTGTGGCGGACGTGGTGTTGCAAGGCGCGGTGGTCGGCGTCGTGCGCGGTTCGGTCGTGGTGGACCCTGGTTTGCGGAAGATCAGTTTTCTGAAAACCGGTGGGCCATTGGCTGCCGATACTTATACCGTAACGCTGCGCAGCGCGTCCGATGGGTTCATTGACACCACTGGCAGCCAGTTGGATGGAGACGCCAACGGCGCGGCTGGCGGGAATTACAGCGCTGACTTCGTCGTGGCTGCGTCCTCAGCGATTGTCGTGAGCATACCGGACTTTGCGCGCGGGTTTGGTCAAGCGGTCAATGTTCCGGCGACGGGAACTGGAATTCCGCTGACGCTCAGCAATGGACTTGGCTTGTCGGGACTTGACCTGGAGTTGCACTACGATCCGGCGCTACTCGATGTCTCCGGTTTCACGCTGAATGCCGGGGTCGCCGCTCGCGGGGGTGTCGCTCAGCTGACGTTTCCTTCACCCGGGCGGGCAATTCTGACGATCGATAGCACCGGCAGTTTTGGGGCGGCTGAGGGAAGTTTGGTGATCGGGACGTTCACGGCGCGCGTGCCAGACAATGCGGCCTACGGCGGAAAGCAGATTTTGGATCTGACCAATCTACACGTCTTCGAAAATGGGCCGAATCTTAACGAAGTTCCTTCGATTGACGATGACTCGATCCATATTGCGGCATTCTTCGGCGATACGAATGGCAGCGGCACCTACAATTCGCCAGACACGACGCTGGTGCGCCGGATTATTGGCCAGGTCATTACGGGGTTGACTGCCTATCAGTTGGCGGATCCGATGTTGTTGGCGGATATCACGTTGAACGGAGCGATTCAGTCATCCGACACGACCAGCATTCGGCGCGTGATCGGTCAACTTCCTGTCGCGAATGTTCCGTCATTGCCAATTGGGCTGACGCCGCCGGCCATCGCTGCGGCTGACCCGCGGATCTTCATTCCTCGAACGCTCACGGCGTCGCCGGGCAGCACGGTGACGGTCCCCGTGAAGCTCGAGGTCACCGAGCCGGCCGGCATCACCATCAGCGGCTTCGAAGTGGTGCTCGAATTCGACGCTACGAAGTTCACCGTGGGCAGTTCGCAACTTGGCGATTTGTTTGCCGGGATGGATCTTTCCGGAACATTCACGCAGCCTGCGGCTGGCAAGTTGATTTTCACGGCCGACTCCTTCGTTGGTTCAGAACATTTCGATCTGGGAATCATTGGCGATCTCTTCACGGTGACATTTAATGTTAGCAGTGACGCTGCGAACGGTGGCTCGACTCTCAACCTGCTCGCCGCGTTTGGGACGACGTCGACCGCCTTGTTCGACAACAACTTGAACGATTTGATGCTTGTTCCGATGCCTACGAACGGTATCGGGGACACTGTCGACGGGTTGTTGACTGTGACGACCGGCTCTGACACGACCCCGCCGACGGTGATGTCCTTCGCGCGACAGACTCCCAGTACGAGCCCCACGAATCAAGACACGCTCGTGTTCCGAGCCACCTTCAGCGAGATGGTGACAGGGGTCGATACGGTGGACTTTGCGGTCAGTGGGACCACCGCGACGGTGACGGCCGTCAACGCGGTGAGCGGTTCAAATGATTCCCAATACGACGTCACTATTTCGAGCGGCAACTTGGCGAGTCTGAACGGAACGGTTGGTTTGAACCTGGCGGCGGCGCAGAACATCACCGATGCGTCAGGCAACGCGCTACTCCCTGGCGAACCGCTGACCGATGAGACCTATGTGCTGGACAACACGGCACCAGGATTGACCAGCTTCACTCGTCAGACACCATCGACGAGTCCGACGAACGCGGACAGTCTGATGTTTCGGGCGACGTTCAACGAGGCGGTCACCAACGTCAACACGGCCGACTTCACGGTGAACGGGACGACGACGGCGACGGTCACCGGGGTCGCGTCAGTGAGCGCCAGCGTGTACGACGTGACAGTATCGGGGGGCAACTTGGCGGGGTTCAACGGCACGGTGGGCCTAGACCTGGCGGCTGGCCAGAACATCACCGATGTGTCAGGCAACGCGCTGCTCCCTGGCGAACCGCTGACCGATGAGACCTATGTGGTGGACAACACGGCTCCCACGAGCGTCATGCTGAGTATCGCTCCAGCGAGCATGATGGAAGCGGCTGGCACGTCCACGGTCACGGCGACGTTGTCCGCCGTATCGAGCTTGGACGTCATCGTCGCTCTGGGCTTCACCGGTACGGCCACGAACGTCACGGACTACACCCGCTCCGGCACGCAGATTGTGATCCCGGCCGGCAGCACAACCGGAACGGTCACGCTGACCGCCGTGCAAGACTCGCTGGACGAGACTGACGAAACGATCGTCGTGGACATCACCAGCGTAACCAACGGTACCGAGTCCGGCACGCAACAAGTCACCGCGACGATCGCCGATGATGACCTGCCGCCCAGCGTCACGTTAAGTGTCGCTCCAGCGAGCATGATGGAAGCGGCTGGCACTTCCACAGTCACGGCGACGTTGTCTGCCGTATCGGGTTTGGATGTCACCGTCGTTCTGGCCTTCGGTGGCACGGCGACGAACGTCACGGACTACACCCCCTCCGGCACGCAGATTGTGATCCCGGCCGGCAGCACAACCGGAACGGTCACGCTAACCGCCGTGCAAGACTCGCTGGACGAGACTGACGAAACGATCGTCGTGGACATCACCAGCGTCACCAACGGCAGCGAATTGGGGACACAGTCGGTGACGACCACGATCACCGACAACGAACGGCCCACCAATATCACGCTGTCCGCCAACACCGTGGCGGAGAATGCTTCCGGTGCGACGATTGGCGCGGTGACAGTAACCGATCCAGACTCCAACGACACGCACACCTTGACGGTCAGCGATACCCGCTTCGAGATCGCGACCGGGCAGTTGAAGTTAAAGGCCGGTCAGAGCCTGAACTTTGAAGTCGAGCCGACCATCGACCTGGATATCACAGCCACGGATGCGGGCGGCTTGGATTTCACCAAGTCATTCACGATCACAGTGACCAACGTCAACGAAGCGCCGACAGGCATCAGCTTGACGAATGTAGCGGCGAAGGAAAACACACCGGGTATCGTCATCGGGCGATTGGCTGTGACGGACGAGGATGCTGGCGACACGCATACTCTGACGGTATCGCATGACGATTTTGAACTGGCTGGCGATCTGCTTCGCCTCAAGACGGGGCGGAGTCTTCGTTACGACGAAAATGATCCAACGATCATTGTTCCAGTCACGGCGGTTGATTCGGGTGGCCTGAGCCACACCGAACAGATTGCCATTACCGTTCTCGCTCATCCACTTCCCTGGCAGAACGAAGCTAACGCTGCCGACGCCGACGCGGATGGTTTCGTCGCGCCTGTCGATGCCCTCGTGATCATCAAATACATCAACGATCACGGGTCGGGCACGCTGATCACTCCCCCACCCACCACCATCCTGATCTTTTACGACACCAACGGCGATGGCGCGGTCTCCCCCGTCGACGTGCTGATCGTCATCAACTTACTCAACTCGACAAGTCTGGTTGGTGAAGGTGAGTTCTCCCTACCGCCATTACCAAGTCAACAGGCTTCGTTCATCGGCTCGTCAGCATCTTCGGTTAACCCGACGCAACGTGTCCTGAGTTCCATTTCGACTTTCAAAGAGACGTTGTCTCGTTCCATGCGGGAACTCGCGCAGGACGACCGGCAGGTTACATTCGGCACCGGGTATGCCAGGGATCTTGAATCGATTGATGTGGATGACTTGGTCGATGAACGACTCGGTTTTCAAACGGCTGAAATAGACGAGATATTCGCCGAGTGGCCTGCGATTTGAGCGTTGCTAGATTCTCTCAGAACTCTGAACCTAGGAATGATCGAGGATCTCGCGCTCGGAGGTTTCGCCAGTCGTGAGATCGGCGGCTGAACAGTCATTCACGAAAGGACAGCCGTAGACTTTTTCGACCACCCAGCAGCGTGTCAGCGACGATGAGTATCAAGGATGAGGTCCACTGGGAGCGTTTCCATTTTGCAGGACGAACAAGCGGGGCGTTCACGCCTCTTTCGCGGCGAACCAGACTGACGCGACCTCCCGCGAAATCGAAACGCTCCCGGATCACTTCATGTACTCGGCAACTTTCCACGGCGATGAATGCCACTTGCGATTTGTTGACGCGGGCATCAGCTGGCGCTGTGGACTGCGGCGACTTGTCGCCGCTTTCCCATTTCCCGGCGCAGGCATTCTTAACGTCCTGCCACCCCCACTGTGGTGAAGAACTCCCCTGGCGACTCGCCCGACGGGAGACTCGTGCGTGGTGCGCAAATCACGAACTCACCAGTTTAGTTGCTCAACGGAATCGATGGTCAGTACCTGAAGCAACAGAGAACTCAGCTTTTCAACCGAATCCGTCTGCCGAATGCGCTGGGCGACATCGGGACTCAGACGCCCGAATTTTGCCTCCAGCAGCGAACTAAGGGCTTCTCGTTGGCCCTCAGCCTTGCCCTCGGCTTTCGCGAGACGTTCGACGGATGTGACGTACGACATACCCAACTCCTCTTCCAATTGATCCAATTCAATCCGAAATCGTTTGCTCAAGTCCTCCCGCAGATGCATCATCCAATCGATCAGGCGGAATAGCTCCCGCACCTGCTCGGCATTATATCCTAGTTCATACAATCCGCGTACCAACTGCCATTTTGCACGGAATCGGCCTTCCGGGTCGCTGGCCGTCCGCAGCGCTGCCACTTGGGCGCGGGCCAGCAGTACGGGAAGCGAATGGTCGTCGCGCCAATCCGTCTCCAAATGCTCGATCAGTTTGCAGATGGGAAACTCCAGGCGGCTATGGAAATCCGCCAAGCGGAACTCATCTTCCCGCGGCAGCCAGTGGCGATTCAGATCCGCCAGAATCACGAGCGATGAAAAGTGCCAACGCTGCCTAGCGCTGGTGGCCAGTGCGACATGGTATCGGATTCCCTACCTTCTAACATGGAACTGCAAGCATCTCGCGAATGCTAACAAGTTCGAGCACATCCATGTCCTCCATGCGCGCCGCCGCTTGGTATCGCCTATGATTGTCGCTACCGGCGCGTTCCACGACATTGATACGCATTAGCCCGACTCGCCC
>CAUJKL010000889.1 GCA_963204995.1 Planctomycetota bacterium
CGGCAGGCGGGGTGGTTATTGAACCAGATGAACACGGCCGTCTTGCCGAGCAATGACTTCTGACTAACTTTCGTCCCATCCAATCCGTAGCACGTAAAGTCGGCTGTCGACTTGCCAAACAGAGTGGTCGGCAAAGGATGAGGCGGCAAGACAAACGCTTGAACCCGCTTGGCATCAGCGGCAATGTCGAAGCGAAACGTCGTTGCGTCCATCGTTGGCCCAAAAGTCGCGTCGCGGAATTCCACTCGCAAGCTCAGATCTTGGATCGAATCGGCTTGTGCCAACTCTGGTAACAGCGCGGCCGCCGGGTAGTCGAGGCGACGTAGTACAAAGGTCGTGCCGTCGATCCAGAAGACAAACTCACCTTCCGCACCCGCTGCGACGACTCGGTAGCAATTCTGCCCGTCACATTCCGCCGGTTCGAGCATCTGGAGCTTTGCGTCTTCGGCGAAAATGGATTTCAGTGGATCATCTGCGTAGAGTAGGTTCAGCTGTAACGGCTGGCCTGCCATCCCGCTGGTCATCGCTTCCCGCAAGGTGACGTCTTGATAAACCTGTTCTAGTGTCAGCTTGCCGCTCAGCTCGCGGTTCAAGACTTGACCGTCGATGTCTCCCGACTTCTCGTCAGAAATCTTCGCCAGCAACTGTCGCCCGTTGCTCACCACGACCGCGTAGTAGGCTTCCACACGAAGTTCATTAGGCAGACGCACCGTGACCGCCAGTGGTGCCTCGTCCGTGCGGATATCACCGCGTTCCCGGTATCGCAGAACCACTCGCCCTCGATCCGCGTAAGTTTTCGCGTCGCGATAGGCTTGCTCCATTTGCCGCAGGACGACAGTGGCGTCTGCCTTCGGCAACGCTTCGGTTGTGCTCGACTCACTCGGCGGGACTGCGGTGTTTTCGCGGTGGCAGCCACACTGCAGCAAACAGAAGACGAGGGCGAGAAACGCAACACAAACGTAGAGCGGGCGAGCCGACATCGCTTTCACATCCTTGCAGGCGAGATTGTTCGTGCCGAATCGATAAGCCGTTCGAGCAGGATGGCATTATTCACGGCATAGGCTTCGCCTGCAACCTAAGTCGTTTACGCACGCGGAGGTGGCTGGGGCTGAGTCCGCGAAGCCCCGGCTTACCGTGAACTCCAATCAACCGTGGCGTCGAAGACTCCGCCACAGCCACCCGCCCCGGCAGCGAATTGCCATAAGCTGGCCGTTGGCTTAAACTAACACGCATCGGTATTGTTCGATGGACATGTTTCTCAAGTGGAGAGTGTCGGTGTCTGAACCACAGTCAAGCGTACAGCACCCCCGCATTTCGCGACGAGGCTGTGATTTTATTGGGTGGGATAGGCTTCTAGCCTGTCAGAAATACGGGGAAAATGACAGGCTGGAAGCCTATCCCACGATTTTTTCACAACCTCGACGGATCGGGCGCTATCCGCGTTGCTCGACGATCTCAGCGAAAGCGGCCTGCTGGACGACACGCTGATCGTGATGGCGAGTGAGTTCGGACGAACTCCGAAAATCACCTTGCTTCCGGCGCATTACAAGCATCCAGGTCGCGATCACTGGGGAGCCCTGCAATCCGTGTGGCTAGCCGGTGGCGGCGTGCAAGGTGGTCGCGTAATTGGAGCGTCGGACAAGATCGGAGCCTACCCGGCCGATTCGCCTCAGCGGCCCGAGAATCTCGCGGCAACGATTTACGATGCGTTGGGAATCCCCGCCACAGCGGCTTGGTACGACCAGTTCGATCGACCGCACCATCTCTATTACGGTGAACCGATTCGCGGGCTTTCTTAGCGCAACGCTGGTTCGCTTGCGTTTTTTCGGGTAATCTTCCGAGCTTTCTTTCTGATGCTCTGCAATAACGCAGCTACTCATGCGTTTCGATTGTTAGAAGACGGAGTTCCATGACCGCCACACAATCGACCGGAATCGAGACAGATCGCATCACCGGCTGGTTCGACCAGCATGGGGCGGCGGTGCGCGGATATCTGCGCGGCTTGGTGCGCCGAGACGACGTCGCCGATGACTTAACGCAGGACGTGTTCCGACGAGCGTGGCAAGCCCGAGCCAGCTATCAAGAACAGGGAACGCCACGCGCCTATTTGTTGAGGATTGCGGATCGATTAGTGATTGATCGAGCTCGAAAAAACAGGCCGGAAGTATCGCTGGGTGACGGCGGATGGCTAGCAGCGGAGCCCCAAGATCAAGCTCCCGCGCCTTCGGCGGGCTTGATGCGAGCGGAGGCACGCCACCAACTGGAAGCCGCGATGGAATTATTAACTGCGGCTCAGCGACGGGTTCTGCTGTTACGGTATTACGGTGATCTGTCCTTCGCGGAGATTGCCGAGACGATGGACTGTCCGCTGAGTACCGCACTTAGTCACTGTCGTCGCGGGTTATTGGCGCTACGACAAATCATTTCCGAGTGAGAACTATGAACGATTCGACTGAAAAACTGTTAGCCAAGTTATCGCAAGCAACGTCTTCGGAACCGACGGAGCCGATGGACGACGAAACAGCGTTGCTGCGCGAGAGCTGGCTGGCATTTGGCAAGCTCGTCGAAGCCGCAGATGCTGAATCGAAGCCGGTGATGCCACGACCTCGCGCAACACAGCACGCGAGTCTAACCGTTCGATTCATCGTTGCCCTCGCAGCTTCACTCCTCGTCGCCTTCGCAGCTTGGGCGATTGTAAATCGCGGATTGGATAACGTGGAGCCTTTGTTGCCGATCGCAGAAATCAACGAATTGCCCGCCTCTGTCCCGCGTATCGCAGACGTTGCGGAAGCATCAGAAAACGCAGACCAAGTCGAAGCCCCCGACGAATTCGCTTGGGAGGACTCCTTCGATGAACAACTCGCAACCGCGAGTCAAGCGATTCGATCAGTCCAATCCGACTGGAGCGGCGGTGATCGACGCTATTCCGTACTAGCAGATCAATTCGAACAATTCAGCGACGAGTTGAGCGAAGGCTCGCTCTGACAGTTTTCCTACACAATCATTCACGGAGATGTAAAATGAGATCCATCGTTCGATTCGGAGTCGTGACGCTACTGATTCTCGGCTGGCTGAACGCCAGTATTTGCGTCGAGTATTCGCATGCGCAACAACGTCCTCCAGAGCGAGGCGGCAATCTTGATGGCCCGCCGGGTTCTCGCGACAGACTTCCGGAGGGGCCCCCGCCACCTCCGGGCAAGCGTGGCGATCATCCGCCCTTTGGTGGTCCGCGCGGCGACGGCCCGCCACCTCCAGACGGCCCACCTCGCGACGGACGCCCGCATGACGGTCCGCCGCCGGGGCGATTCGGTCAAGAGCAGGAGTTGCGCCGCATGGAAGAACTCAAAGAACTCGACCCCGAGATGTACGAGCTAGAGAAGGCCGATCGGGAGTTGGACCGCCAGACGCTGGACTTGTCGGAGCAGTATCGTCGGGCTCCGAAAGACAAGCAGGAGGCATTGCAGAAACAGTTAGCCGAGGCAGTCAGTAAGCACTTTGATATCAGGCAATCTCGACGTGAATTACATCTCAAGCGGCTGGCAGACGAACTCGATAAACTTCGCGAGTCGATTACAAGACGTAACGATGTTCGCGATCAAATCATCGGCAAGCGTGTTGCCGAGTTAATCGGTGAACAGGACGATCTCGCGTTTTGAAACCGATCTGGTAACTGTCTATCCAGCCAGTTCGCGAGCGCGAAGTTCCGGATGGACTTCGCGCCAGCAGGCTTTCTTGCGTGTTTGGGGGCCGTCTTGCGCCTGAATTTCTGATCTTCGGCACGGAAATCTTGTGCAAAGAATGCAATGCGTCCTTTGTCTGGGTTGACCGCCTGAGTACAATCGATAGACGCGTCGCGACAGGACGCACCACGCCATACAACCCTACCTACCCGCACTGCTGGCCAGACTCTCCCCAAGATCCAGCAACATTCCCGCCGAAATCTAAGGAATCGGCAACAAGAATTACTGTGCAAACTCGTACTGTCCAGAATTGAGCCAAGAGAAGAGGCTGGAAATATGTTTAACGAACAGAGAGTGTCCGCGCTCGTGGTTGATGATGATCCCGATATCGTCGAGTTTATGACTCACGTTCTCCAATCAGAAAATTGCCACGTCTGTTCTGCGAGCGATGGCGAACAGGCACTTCAGCAAGCGGACGAGAACGATCCAGATGTGGTCTTTCTGGACATTAACATTCCCGAGCAAGACGGTTGGCTCGTTTGCTCGAAACTGAAGATGAGGCTCGACGGGCCGAGGATCGTCCTGATGACAGGTCGCTCCGAGCACGATATCGATCGTTTTGCCCATTTCGTACACGCAGATGATGTCCTGAAGAAGCCGTTTTCCGAAGCAGACGTACTGCGGATCGTTAGAGACGCGACAACGATGAGCGGTTAAGATGTCCGCAACTCAGCGATGCGAATTGGCTGCCGACGTGCCAGAGCATTGCTGCCTACTGCGGCGATTTCAATCGGCTTCCGTTCGCAGCAAATCGAGAAAGTTGCGTTCGCGAATGAAGATCGCGTCCCGCACGACTTCGATCATCAATTCCCGGCCCGCAGTTCGAAAGACATCGAATAGCTGCGCAAGGTGAGTCGGACTGCACGTTCCCTTCACATCGATCGCGACCAAGCTGCCGTCACGGTCGTAGAGATTGCCGTCAACTTGCCAAGCCAGCTCTTCGTCGGAGGACGACACCCACACGAACGAACCGTCGGGCTCGAAGAACATTCGCGAAAAAGTTTCTAATTGTTCCGCGGCCTCCTCGAAGCTCACGCCCAGCGGCATCGCTTGAAGTTCAGGCGGGACGACATACGCTTCGATCGCTCTATCCGCGAGCGCGATCACTCGCGTCGGAAGCTGAATGTTCGGAGTGGCACGTATGACTACGTGAAAGGATGACATGCCTGGCGCCGGTGACTGTGTTTCGCTCAACCGTCTACTGCTTTCACCGAGGCTATAACCCAGTCGCGATAACCAACACTGGCGGCGACGATTGGCACGGCCATGATTTCTGGTTCACCGTAGGAATGCAAACTGCGAATGACTTGCTCGACTTCGGCGAACAATTCCTGGCGAGTCTTGATCGCACACACCCATTCCTGCGAGGTCTCGATTTGCCCTTTCCAACGGTACGTGCTTTCGATCGGGCCGGAGATCTGGACGCAGGCGGCGAGTGACTGGGCGACGAGCGAGGCGGCAATCCGCTCGGCGTCTGCTTGATCCGATACGGTCGTGGTGATTTGAATGATGCCTGTCATGGTTTATCCAGTAAGACCATAGAAGCGACGTGCAACTTCCTCTGCATGAAACAATAACCAATCTAGTCGCGTGTAAACAGCATGGCCCGCGACATGTTGCCCCACGTGCCCCGTCGGCAGCCCGTAGTCGACAAGTAGATTAGTCCCCTCGTCGTGCGTGCGTGTACCTAGTTTCAAGCGTTCCAGCAGGTTGCGTTTGCGGATTCCCGGCTGTAACAGGCGGCCCAATCGCACATCGGCGAGCGAGGCCCGCCAGGCCCAAGCTCCCGGTGCGAAATTGGTTCCCGCGATCCCAAACTGCTGAACGTAATCGCCATATGTCGCACTAAACACCTCATCGGCGTCGTGGGGGAACTCTGCCATCGTTGGATGCTTGCCGGGGACGGGGCGATGGTGAATGAAATGCAGCAACTTGCCGTACCCATTGGTCTCCCAGCCATAACGAACCGGGGTTCCAAAGGTGACAAGGTCGAGCCGCGAAGCGAGCGATTGAACGGCTCCGTTCTCCAGGAGTTCTTGGACGCGATGCCACTCTGGTACATCCACTCGATCGAATCCCGGCCAGCGATAGTACGATCGACAGGCATGGAAAAACTGCTGACACAACTTGTCGTCCGCCCCAAGCAGATTCGATAACAACGCCAAGACGTTCCCGCCATGACTGTGCCCCCAGACGAGCACTCGACCCGTCTTCGCGGCATCATCGTCGTGCAGTGCGGCGATCAGTCGGATCGCGCCATCCGCACGGCCGATGTGATGGTTCTCGCTCGACCAATGAAACAGTCGGACGGGAAGAGGCTGCGAACCTTCTATCGCGATTGAGTTCTCGAATTCCTTCGCGAACTCGACGGTGTAGTTCCCGGCGTCCTGGGTCAGCGCATCGAGTAGTTGCTTTTGCAGGCGTCGCAATGGTTTCGCAGCGGCGGATGAGACGCGAGCGACTTCGCGAAATAATCCGAACGCATCGGCACCGACGAACGACCCATGAATGAGATAGATGGCTCTCACTTCTGCGGCACGATAGGCACGCCCCACGGCTTGCATCCGCTCGCGGTAAGTATCAGTAGATCTCGCGGCGGGCAGATCGGGTTGGAGCAGATGAGCGTCGGAAGTGCGGCGCTCGGACTGGTACTCTTGATGCCGAAAGCGGTTGTTCTGAGGCATGAGGCGTGCGCCCGGCATCAATGCGATGTGTCGCCGCGTCGCCCACCGTTGCCAACATTCCCGTCCAAGTCTCGAAGGGGCGTCCGCCTCGTTCGTCGCTGTGGAAGAATGAAAGAATCGATAGCGACTCGGTTGGAATGAACTCGTGTTCGCTCGTGGTCCAACGCGTTTGGTCGAGGACGCGTCGCCACGTTCCCGAATTGAAATACATCTGATTCAAAACATAGCCGTCGGCATAGCTGGCGTCCAGCGGAACGGCTTCGGCGTGATGCGTATGTCCGTAGACAATGTTTCGAGCCCGGCGGTTACGAAAATCCTGCTCGGCCAACGCGTGTTGAAAATAGGAACAGCCTTCCGAACCGCGCAGACTATGCAACCAAGTCGTCACCTTGCCCGCCCAGCCCAACGACAATCGTTTGCTGAATTTCAAGGCACGTTCGAGACCGTCCACAATATCGAACGGACTCCACGAATCCTGATCTTGCACGAGCGACAACTGCAAGAACTCGTCGGCCAGTCGATCCCACGTTCGCTTGATTTCTTTGCGAAGTGCCGGTTTGACGTTGGATCGTTCGAGCAATCCTTCGATCCAGACCGGAGCCAGCAAGATGGGACGAATGTGATCCAACTCGCGCAAGCCGTTCAAAACAGGCTGTGGCAAGTCGGCTCCAAATTGTTGTTCGACATGCAAGGTGAAACGGGTCAGCAACTCGATCACAATGGCATCGCCGAGACTCGCGTTGTCGCGATCCTCACTAAAGTTAATGGGATCGAAGATGTCACCATGTCGGGCAAATACGCGGTGCTTTCGCATCGTCGCCAACAGCTCGTCCGACTCGTACGGATCGTGCGGAAACGGCGCATTGTAGATATTCGCCAGTCCGAGATGATGCGTCACCTTCTGGCGAATCGTGTCGTAGCGGCTTCCGGGCAGATGCAGCATCCAATCGTGATTGCCAACCATATAAACGGTTCGCACCGCGACGGGAACACCTTCGGAATCGTAGTCGGGACGCCCGCTTTCTGTCCCCGGCGGAATACGAATTGCGCCATCCGTCGAGATCGCACGCAGCACCTCGCAGGCTTCGCCATTTCGCACCAGGATGTTGTCGACGATCGATGCCACCGCTTCCGCGACGGCAGGCGAACTGGGATCGCTCCAGGGACGGACGTCACCTGACGCCCACTGCGTTGTACCGGTCAGGTCCAACACATCTCCCAGCAAGACCAAATCAAGTCGCTCGATTGGTCGGTAACTTCCATCTGCCCGCCATGAAGCACGAACCGCGGTTTCATGTAATCGCTCGGCGAAAATCTGAAACGCCCCTGGGTCCAACGGCGAGCCGGTTGTCTTATCGTTCAGATGTAAATCGCTGACGATGACTAGCATTGCAACTTTCCTTGTCGCGCAATAGGTTCCGGCATAGCGCTAGAGATCTAGCGTCGTCTTGGTTATCGGTCGCTACGCACGAGGAACATAAGGATCGTTCGGTAAACAACGAACGTTCCGTGCGCTACGCTAGCACGCACGAGCGGCGCGAAGCCGAGTTGTGGAGTGCGGCGACTTGTCGCCGCTTTCTTTTCTGTGGCGCAGCCACTTTCTAAGCTGTTGACTCGCCAGTATCAAAGCGGCCCGCCGCAAAATGTGAAAGCTGTGACAAGTCACAGCAGTCCACATGGCTTGCCACCTGCCGCCGGCTGTTTATTCGGGGATGTTACGGAGTGTGTAGTGAGCCTCAGCGGGAAAGAACTCGGCAACACCAGCCGCCAGGTTCTTCAAATGCAACTCATAGACGTAGCCTGTTCGCAGTCCATTGAGAAGGATCTCGACCTGATGGCCGTCACTTGCGACGCGAACGGCGGTGATCTGCTCTTGCCGACGATCTTGATCCTCTCCGCCATAGGCTGGCGTCGAAACTCGCGTGTACGACGAAAGGGCATAGCTCTCGGCTTGTGCGGCTTTGTCGCGATCGACCGGTGCGGTGAACTCGACAATAAATCCACTAGCAGTCGCCCGCACTTCCGCGATGCCGCAAGGAATTTGATCGAACTGCGGGCGCAACCGAACGATCTCGCCGGTGTTATTCGAACCGCCCCAACCGCTGTCGCGAATACCTCCAACATACAGGTCGCCCTGCGGCGAGACGGCACAAACCAAGGGCCCCAACAGTGGATCGCCCGAGCGAGGCTCGTTGTAGCTAAAGGGATAGGCAGCGCCCTGATAGGTGTCACCAACCTTTTGCAAGCTCATGCGAATGAGTCTCCGCGTGTCGTACTCGCACCCAATCAGATGCCCTTCGAACGGCCCAAATCGCGATTCCGCTGACGCTGGTGAATCGAGAAAGCAGATTCCGTTGACACTTCGCGTCCAGGGATGAGGAATGTCAATCGTCGGTGCTGTCAGCGGTGGCTTGAAGTCCGGTGTGCGCTCGATCGTATTGATGAACCCATAGCGTTTCCCGCGCACCACGTGATTGAGTTCGTTGAACGGGTTGTAATTGCCTTGATTGTCCGTGACAAACATCTCGCCAGCCCGGTTGCGAGCAATCCCCATCGGAAATCGATGGCCGCCGGTCAGCACTTCGATTGCGAATAGCCTCGGGTCGTCGGGCGTCGGTTCACGCGGCGACAGTTTGAGCACTGATCCCTTGTACTTCGCGGCCGGCGCGGAACGCTTATCTTGCTCGCAGGGCAAAGCGACGTAATAGTTGCCCGACTCATCACGAGGCAGGCCGACGGCCCAGTCGTGATAGTCAGTCGTGTGCCCCCAGCCGGATGCGATCGTCAGCATTCGATCTGGATAGAGACGCAGCAGACCATATTTGTTTACGACATCGACATATTGATCGTACGCGGCGACGCCGTACGGTGCGGCGAGCTCGTCCGAGATCGCCACGGCTTCGTCTTCCAATCCATCATCGTCCGTATCGCGCAGATTCCAGACTTGGCCCTTCAGCGAAGCGACAACCAAATCGCCCGCAGGCCGCCAGTCCATCGCCGTTGGCATGAATTCGTTGCTGATCGGCAAGCGAATCGTTTCGAATCCTGGAACGACGTCTAAAACCAACGGTGGCGGTGCGGGTGCCGTGGGTGCGATCGTTGGAAAAACGTCGATGGGCACGAGCGGTCGATACTGCACGACGATGTTCGCCCGTCCATAGGGATCGGCAGGAGCCGTCACGCTGAAATCGGCATCGATCTTGAATCCCGGCGAGATGGCCAACGAACCGAAACGTGTTCGAATCTCGTTGTCGCTTAATGCTGCTTCGCTGGCTACGGCCGACGACAACAGCTGAAGTTTAATGGCGGACGAAGCCGGGAGGCCGGTAACCTCGATTTGCCGCGACACGCCTCCGGTCTCGTATGATTCGACATCGAACCTTTGCGTCACCGAGAGCGATGAATTCTCCGCATCGTCGAATTTCAGCCGATATCGAAAACCGAGGCCGCGATCTTCGGTATGAAACACTTCGTCGAATTCGGTCACGAACTGACCAACCGTCCGAGGTGTGTATTCGTTGCTCCCTTCGACAATCGCGAGTTCGGAGCCAGTCAACTCGGTCTTCAACAATGGTGTGCCCACAACCGTCCAGAACCATGTTTTACCTTCGGTCCGTTCCTGCGCGACATCGCCAACGGACCATTGCACCAACGCCGCTGTTTCGAGGTCGAAAAGGAAATTTGTTCGATTCGGCAGGCCGATCAGCAACGGCTTGATATAGGTTTGCTGGCCGTTGCGGACAACGTCAGTGATGACGGCAGCTCGTTCATTTCGATCAGCAAACCCCGAGTGCCGAACCGTACGGACGGGGTCTGGCAACGGCGGCTCAAAGTCCGGTGTATTGAGTACGTCCCAAACTGCAGCCAATTGTGTGTCGAGGTCGTTATCCAAGATGCCACTGACTGCGACTTGAACCGACGGCATCTCCATCCGCGGAATGACGCGCAGCGGGTTTCGCACGAATCGCTCGAACCATTCGCGGCGTATCCGCTTGGCCAGGTTCGTCAATTGCGGGCCGCGTGCGCTGAGCGGTGCCTTGGTCGGCTGAACACTTCCCAGTTGATGACAACTCGTGCAACCAAAACCATCGGTCGTCACGAGGCGAGCTCCGACCGTGTGTAATGTCAACGGATCGGTCGCCGGCGGCAACTGCTGATCGCTGCGTGGAGGCACGCGATCGGATTGAACGAAGTAGTCGACGAGCGTTTGCAGCTGTTCGTCGGACAGATTGAACTTTGGCATCCGCACGCGAAGGTAGTCGCGATGCACTGACTTTCGCAGTATCGCGTCCCGAATAGACTGCTCGTATAGCTTGTCGCCCACGCTGATCAACGGAGGCGGAGTCATGGCGGGCAACAACTCGGCGAGTTCTGGATGCGCCTCGGCGATCGCTGGCAGTTTTGCGGCCAACCCCGGCGAATCAGCTCGCAAGTGGCACGCCAGGCAATTCTGTTCGACGAGCAACTGGCGAGCGTCGATGCGTGCTACTGCTGCACGATACTTTGTTGCTTCAGTGACAAACCGCGCCACGGCGAGCCGATCTTCGTCTGACAGTTGATACCCAGGTCGCTTGTCATTCGGTTGGCTCGCGCAGCTGTCGTCCCAATTGATCGCCGCAGCGAAGTCGCGTTGTACGGTTCGCTTTTCAGGATTGGCTGTCTCGTGGCACGCGGCACATTGATGCTTCTCGAACAATTGCCGACCAATCGCGATTTGTTCGTCGTTATGCTTGGGTGCCTCGATCCGTTTCGGTGCAGTTCCGAGCGTAGCCAAGTGTGCCGAAAGGTCTCGAATCTCTTCGTTAGTCAGTTGAAAAACCGGCATCCGATGTTGAGGATTCAGCTCTTCAGGTGCGGCCAGCCAATGGGCGAAGAAGCCGCTCGGGCGTTTGGCCGAGATCGCTGTCAGGTCGCCACCACCGAACAGACCAGATTCGCCAACCGCTCCCAATTGGTGACAGGCGAGGCAACCAGTCGTCAGCAACAACTCCTGCCCTTTCGCAAGGTTGGTCTTCTTTTTGTCGACGGACTTCCGCTTGATCGATTTGGATTGAGAAAACAAGTAGGTGGCGATCGACTCGGCCTCTGACTTCGAGATCGCGAAGTGAGGCATCCGTCGTAACGCACCTTCTTGAATTGGTGTTGTTCGGCTAAGCCAATCGACCAACCAGTCATAGTGCATGTTGCTCGCTACATGCACCAGCGACGGAGCATCGCTGGGTGAGGACTCGTCGGGAATCTGGTGGCAAGCAGCACAATGCATCGCCCGCACGATCAGCTCACCGCGTTCCAAAGTTGCGTCCGGCGTTTGCGTCGGATCGTGAAACAAGTAGCGCGTCCCAACCGGCTCCAACTGGAACTGAGGCCCGGACCAAAAGAGTTGCAATCCGCCAGCCGTATCCTTTCGATCGTAGGTTACGTCAAATGGGTGAAAATCGAACTGTAGCGGTATTGGCGCGGAGACCGACCACTCAGGCGACTTGCTCTCCGCACGTAGCACGGTTTCTCCGTCGAGCGTGATTTGTACGTTGCCTGCGCTGTAGGTATGCAGTCGATACTCACCCACCGCCTGCGACATGAGAAAGCCAGTCCAACGCACTTGGAGCGACGTGCCGTCGAGTCGTCGGTCAATCTGGCCGTCGCCGGGAGCGAGTGAGATGGTCGCGTCGCGACGTGCGAAGGAATGGCCGAGTGTATCGGAGTAGTGGCCGACCAGACCAGAGCGAAACTCGTCATCTTCGATCTGAGCAAACAGCGTCAGAGGCGAGGCTAGGAGGCACAATACCAAGGTGCTGATGCGATGGGTTGCGAATCTCATGGTATCTCGGCAGGTCAGTTAGTCGGTAGTCGGTAGTCGGTAGGCGGTAGGCGGTAGGCGGTAGTCGGTAGGCCGGACCAAGGCTTTGCGCAGTTCCGGCAGCGGTGCAAACGCGACATAATGCCGGAACTGCGCAAAGCCTTGGTCCGGCCTACAAGTTTCAGAGTACGGAATCGATGATTTCTTTGAGCTGGTTGTCCGAAATACCCATTGCAACGGACGCGGTCGCGAACAGCTGCTTCTCGACCTCTGCCAGGTCACCGTCTGCAGCCATCATTCGAAGCAAGTCTTGTAGCATCTCGACGCGTTCTTTGTCCGAGTCCGGAATTTCAAGTTCCGCGACGTCGGAGATCGCGTAACGGATTAAGTCGGCAAACACGTCTTCGGGAACTCCCCACCGTGTACGGCGATCGGACAAGAAAGCGATCTCGCGTTCGGTCAAGCTTCCATCGGCTGCCGCCATGACGAGCAGGTTCCGTAGCTTTGCTTCCAATTCCATATCCATCTCCCGAAAAATTTACGCGTCCGATCACTATCAATTCGCGGCAAGTTGCTGAGCGGCTAGTATACGATCCGTCCCGTGCCGTCTCAAGCAACGTGTCGTCTACGCACGCCGAATAAAGTCTGCCGCGTAGCTGCGCACTTGCTTTCCATTGAGTACATGCACCATTCGCAGTTGCTGAATCGTAGACTCGCCGAACTGTCCAAGCGGGATATGCACCCACTTCTTTTTGAATCGCTTAGCGAGACGTCGCCAACCGGCTCCTGGCGGCGCGGCGCTGAGCAGCGCAATGTCCGAACACTTGCTATGCAGACAGGCTGCGGCGAGCACTCGCTCTTCCATCGTTTCCGTGAAATCCAGTCGCGGGTCCATCCAGATATCGACGATCGGCACCGGAGGATACAAGAATAGAGCACCGCCATAATTCCCCAGGCCAATACCGGGGCCAACCAACTCCTTCTGAAAATCCGTGGCGAAGAAGGCGAGCGTCGATTCTTCGTCGTGCTCCGCGAACCATGTGGTTCGCCACGGATAGTCTCGCGGGTCGGCGGGACTATCGAACAGCATGACCGCACAATCCAGCTTGCCGCGACTGGGCGGCAAGACTTTCACGTAGATATCGCCCTCGTACCAATGCCGCAACGTGTCGCGAATATCAATGCCATCCTTGATGCTCGTCGTAAACTTCTCGGTGTGGACCAGATCAGCCCCCATGACCTCTTTGGCTCGATCAAACAGATGGGAGCGAAAGTTTTCGATCAGCTTGTCTTCGGGTGGGTAGCTGCATTGCGAAAAGGGATTCCAACGCATCTTCCAGCGTTCGACGTCCTCACGATCAGGACGTGGCTGCAACTCGCAACTGCGCCAGATTAATGGAGGCCCAGGAAGCCTGCTGACGGCGTCCAGTAAGTCGCCTTCAGGAACTCGTACCCGCTCTAATCCCATGTCGACATAAGGCAAACCCGTTTCGATGGCGTAAGGATACTCTCGTGCTGTCTCGGCGACATGCAGCGCGTACTGATCGCCGGCAATCTGCTTCGCCGCGATCACCAGCGTGTAAAGATCCGGTGTCAGGCGGCGTTCAATCAGCGAAAGGTTGCGGATGTACTTCATACATTGTGCGAGGATTTGCGGAGTGATTTTGCGTGCCCGTTGCTTCAGTTCTTCGCGATAAGCATCTCGCGCCGATAGCAACAACTCTTTTACGCCATCAATCGACAAGTTCTCGTCGTCGTCCAAGTCGGCTCGCGCCTTCTCGTACAGCCCCGTGATAAAGGGCAGTTCACCGAGCATGAAGACGAGCGTGTCGTTTTCGACTTCATAGACTTCCGTCGAGGACGTATACGCGGCACTGGCTTCGCAGGCTCGCTGCTCGACATAAGCCTCGCGAATCCACGGCCAATCGAGGACGGAGCACACAAAGAGGATCGATTGGTACCGCAATTCAAGTTCCCGCAACCTGGCGGCCATGTGCGCGATGCGATCGCGCCGCTGATCCAACTCGGGCCGAGTAAGTGTCGGAAGCACAGCCGCTGCGAATCGTTCGATCGAGACGGTCTTGAGAGCGTAGGGGTCAGGCAGCGGCTCGCTGTAGGGAACAAAAGGCGACGTTTCGAGATCGATGAACTGACGCGGAATGTGCTCGCCCATCGCGACTCGCAGTGCCATGATCACACCCTGACACGGGTCGATCGGGACGTAGCTGCAACCGCCATCGGAATCGTCAAAGTCGTCGTCCTCATCGCTTTGGTCGGGAGTCCATTCGTTTTCATACCCGCCCGCTTCACGTTGCAGTACGATCGTGGGAGTCGGCAGCAAGGCGATCGCCTCTTCGACGTCCTCTTGAAACGACGGCGGCAATGGAACGGCCACACAGTCGAACCGATGTTCGAGCATCATCCGCCGGACTTCGAGCGCAAAGTCACCGCTGCCGTGGATGATGGGCAACGCGGTGATGCGAGTTCCGAATTTGAGAACGTCGAAAGTCATGGGCGGTTATGTCGCAGAACTCGCGAGAGTGCTGACTCCTAAAGTCTCACGACTTCGGCTACGAACTCTGCAAGGTAACTTAAAACAGTAGGTCATCATCGTCGTCGTCGTCTTCCAGATCGGGGTGCAACGGATCGTCCGCAGCGAAGAAAAAATCGCCGAGCCCCAATGGCACCGCATCCCCGCCGAGAGTTCGACTGCGACGTTGTGCCAGCGATTCAAGATCCAACGCATCTTCACCCAGACACTTTTCCAAGGCCTCGCGCCAGGCTTGATCCTTGCTCAGCGGATGCGATGAATCTTGGCTGAGTCGCTTCATGGCGTAACGCAACAAATTGATGCCATCACGTGGCGAGAAGTCGAGCTTTAACTCGTGCGAACGCTGCAAGAACTCAACCGTGATCGCCAACATTTCCGACTCGACAAAGGGCAGGTGGTACTGCAAGATCGCGAGTTCGTCTTGCTTGGTGGGAAAGCCAACGCTTAAAGTTGGCTGAAGGCGGCTCATGATGTAGTCCGGGATCTCGTACGTCGACTCGTCTTCGTTCATCGTCACCGCACATCGAAAGTCGCGATGAGCCGAAATGGTGATGCCGGCCACGATCGATTCCACGTACCGCCGATAATCGAGCAGCGGAGCCAGGCTGGCCCACGACTTCTCGTTCATGCGGTTGCCTTCATCGAGGATACAGACGCCGCCGCGAATCATCGCCGTCACCAGGGCCGAAGCGTGGTAAGCGATCTTGCCGTTCTGGGCGAGAACCGGGGTAACGAGCAGATCCTCGGGACGGGTGTCGGCGGTGCATTGATAGATATACAGCTCTTGATTGCGTTGTTGAGCAGCTGCCATGGCCAACGCGGTCTTGCCGATGCCGGGTGCGCCGACCAGACGAGGCGACAAAGGCAGGTCAGTGTCGTCGACCACGATCCAGCAAGCCTGAAGTTGCTGCAAGATCTCACGTTGGCCAATCCATTTGGCGTTATTCTCGTTCGGCTTGCTCAGCGCTAGTTGAACGCCGTCCACGTCGACGTGCTTCGGCATAATTGCTCAATTGCATTAGGGAAAACAGATGTGACAACACCCCGCTCGTTCATGTTACCCACCCGCGACGATTCGTCCAAGCTGCCCCCGCGGTTATCTCACTGAGGTTAGGACGCGTATTATCGGAACCTTTTGCCAACTTGCCGCGGCTGCTTGCTTTGTCGACATTTGTGGCGCAAGATCAACTTATCGGAACTCTC
Organism: Planctomycetota bacterium; assembly: GCA_963204995.1. Lineage (GTDB taxonomy): Bacteria > Planctomycetota > Planctomycetia > Pirellulales > Pirellulaceae. The sequence goes on from CAUJKL010000889.1 coordinate 15,976, forward strand.
TCCTCTCTCGATCAGGACTTGCCATGACATCGCGTCGATTTCGTTTGATCGCTCCACCGACGACCCCGTTTCACTCGGATGGCGCATTAAATCTGGATGCCGTTGAACCGATGGCTCAGTTGCTGCTCGATACCTCGGTGGACGGTGTTTTCGTCGCCGGCTCGACTGGCGAAGGACAATCGCTGTCGACCGACGAGCGGATGAAGTCTGCCGAACGCTGGATCGAAGTTGCTGCGGGAACGGATTTGGAAGTCATCGTTCAAGTTGGACACAACAGCTTGACCGACGCAGTCGCCCTCGCGGCACACGCCCAGCGAATCGGTGCCGATTCGATCGCCGCTTCGTCGCCTTGCTATTTCAAGCCAGCACGAGTCGAGGAGCTGATTGACTTCCTAGCTCCGGTTGCGGCGGCCGCGCCAGATATTCCGTTTTATTTTTACGAAATCCCGCCGCTGACGCAGGTCGCACTGCCAATGGTTGAATTTCTCACCAAGGCCAAGCCGCAAATGCCGAACCTCGTCGGCTTAAAGTACTCCAACATCGACCTCATGCAGATGCAGCAATGTGTGCGAATGAACGACGGCGAGTTTGAGGTACTGTTCGGTTCCGATCAGCAGCTGCTCGCCGCAGTCGCACTTGGAGCCTGCGGAGCCGTCGGAAGTACATACAACTTTGCCGCCCCGCTTTATCGCAGCATGCTCGCTGCCTTTGACCGAGGCGACCACGCAACAGCGCGCGAACTGCAAGCGAAGTCCGTGGAAATCGTCGCGATCATGGCTCGCTACAGTTTTCTCTCCGCCTGCAAAACACTGTTGACGGAGTTGGGCATCGAGAATGGCTCGGTACGAGCGCCGTTGCGAAACCTCACGAGCGAGCAGCGAGACGAGCTGTTAGCCGATCTGCACGAAGCTGGTGTATTCGAGCTGCAAAAGGAGCTGGATTGCCAGAGTGTCGAGCCATCTCCGGCTGATGCGTCGTAGGGTGCCCGTCCTACGAAAGCATCGATCAACCGATCGCATCGCTGAACACTCGCTGAAACCGTTTGCGATTCTCGCGAGTGTATTCACGACAATCGTCGAGCAACGCTCGGGCACTCTCGTAACCTAGCAAGTAGGCAAGTTTGTCGAGTTCGTGCTCGTCTTCGGGCAGGTCGTGGCGGGCGGTCGTATTCATTAAGCGGAGGCCCGATTCGACGCTGCGGAGGAAACGATACGACTTGCTCCAATAGTCCGCCGCCTCGTCTGCCAAGTAGCCCTGGCCGCGTAATGCCGCAATCGCGTCGAGCGTGCCAGGAACCAAGACATCAGGCGACGTGGCGGCATGACGCAGCTGAAGCATCTGCACAATGAACTCGATGTCGACGGTTCCGCCTGGACTTCGTTTCAAGTTTCTTGGCGAAGCGGTCTCTTGCAGCTTCTGACGCATGACGCGGATCTGTTCAACTCGCTCCGGGGACCACGGCGGTGTGACAATGCACTGCCGCACGAGCTGCATCGTGTCGGTCACGGCCCGCTCCGTACCAAAGATCGGCCGCGCCTTACAAAGCGACTGACGCTCCCACAGTTGAGCTTGCCCCGATTCGAAATAGCGAGCGAACTCTGGAAGCGAGACGGCGAGGCTACCGCTTTGTCCGGTCGGTCGCAGACGTGGGTCCAAGGCATACAACCGGCCGTGGGGACCAAGCTGCGTGACGACCTTGATGATCCGTTGCGCGAGTTGGCTGAAGAAATGCTGATTGGTCGTCGTCTTATCGCGTCGCGAGGGATGTTTGGCCTTCGTCATGCCTTCGGCTTCGTACAGGAAGACGATATCGAGATCGCTGTGATAGTTTGGCTCGCGACCGCCCAGCTTTCCCAGTGCTAACAAGATCAACGAACACGGCTGTCCGGCATGTTCGCCCTCTCGGATCGTAGGCTCACCGTGCTTGGCGACCAGTTGCGTGTATTCTCGCCGTGTAATCTCGGCCAGACAGACTTCGGCGATGTCGGACAACGCCCAATGAGTTGCTTGGATGTCGTCTCGGTTCAGAATGTCGCGCACACCAACTCGCAAGTGTTGCGTGTGTTTGAAGCTCAGCAGAATCGGTTCTACATCGATCGCGCCGCGACAGAGATCGTCGAGCGTCGCCTGCAGCGACTCGCGTGTGGGCAATCGATCCAAAACCAGGGAGTCCATCAGCTCGTCGATCATGCCCGGATTGCTCGTCAGCAGATCCGACAAGTACGAACTCGAAGCACAAAGCTGCACGTACAGTCGCAAGGAAGGCGGATTGAAGCTGAACAGCTCCCACAACACACCCTTGCCGCCGAGGGAATCGCTGACTTTGCTCAGGTTGACGAGCGTTGCGTCGGGATCGGGTGTGGCGGCGATGGCCTTCAGCAGCCGGGGTGCGATGGATGCCAGGAAATGCCGGCAGCGGCGAGTCGACAAAAAGGAAATCTTTTCGGTAGCCAGCGTGCTTAAGATCTTGTGAGCTTCGACAACGTCGGCAAAGCCGTAGCGGCCCAGGACTTCGCGAACCGTTTGTTCGGGCGGCGCTGGATCGAGCACGAGGTCCGTCTCGGGATCGCAATCGCTGTCCTCACCAAAGGCATCATGGAGCAAATGATCCAAGATCTTGCGATTCAACTCGGACTTGGTAGCCAGATCCTGCTTAAACTGATCGAGAGCCTTCGCGTCTTGCTTCTCGACATATCCCATTCGAATCGCCAAACGACGCATTTCGCCCTCCGACTCGGGCAGCGAATGCGTTTGCAGGTCGAACATGATTTGCAAACGATGTTCGACACTGCGGAGGAACTCGTAATTCTGCTCCAGGATCGTCCGCTCCTGCATCGTCAAGCAACCTGCCTGCTCAAGACCTTCGATGGCCTCGAAGGTGTTACCGCCGCGCACCTCGGGCAAGTCGCCACCGTTTAGCAATTGCAGAAACTGGATGACAAACTCGATGTCCCGAATCCCGCCCGCGCCGGTCTTGACGTTTCTCGCATCCGTGCCTTCACGTCGCGAACGCTGTTCGATACGCCGTTTGAGCGCTTTGATGCCCGTGATGTCGGCACGCGCAAGATAGCGGCGATAAATCCAAGGTTCCAACTGTGTGAGGAAGCGTTGCCCAAGCTCAAGGTCGCCCGCGATGGCGCGGGCCTTGACAAACTCTTGCCGCTCCCAAGTGCGGCCTTTGACGTCGTAATATCGGAGCGCACCGTCGATCGTCGTCGCGACCGGCCCTTGGCTGCCATCGGGCCGCAACCGCAAATCAACGCGGTAGGCAATGCCGAGCTCAGTCGGTTCGCTGAGCAATTTCGTGCAACTTCGCGTCAGGCGTTCAAAGAACTCTTGATTGCTGACGGAGTGCTCGCCATCGGTCTTGCCGTCGCCCTCGTACAACAGTACGAGGTCGATGTCGCTGGAATAATTCAGCTCGATGCCGCCGAGCTTGCCGAGTGCCAGGACAACGCAGCGGGCTCGCTCGCCGTTCAGCAAGCGAGGCACACCGCGCTTCGTTTCGCTCGGCCGTGAAGCCGCTTGAATTGCCGCCTCGCAGATCGCATCGGCGAGAAACGAGATCTGACGCGTCACCGTTTCGATGCGCTGCTTGCGAATAATGTCGCCGTAAGCAATCCGCAGTGTCTCGCGATGCTTGTAACGCCGCAACGCCGCCATCACGGCCGCCTCGTCGCTGAGCATCGCGACTTCGCTGCAAATCTCGGCGACCAGTATGTCGCGAGAAACCGGCTGACCCTCCGTCAGCCGCAGCAGGTCGTAACTCTCCGGGTCACGAATCAGCAGGTCGCTTAGATACTGGCTGGCCGAAAGAATCTGAAGCAGGGCCGGCAACGCTTCGCGATCACGATCGAAGAGCGAGGCGAGCGCGAGTGGGCTGCGCGAGGCGGCGATAAATCTCGCGAAACTTGTCAACACCGCATCGGGATGGCTGACCTGAGCCAAGTGTTCGGCCAGTTGCTTCCAGACAATCGCCAGCAGGTCGAGCGTGACTCCGGCCTCGGCCATCGCCACCAAGTTGCCATGAGCCCGCCGCACGTCCTCGATGCCCAACGAGCGAAGCCACTCGCGCGACTTCGCGGGGCTGTCCAGGTATTCGACGACGGACTCGAGTTGCATGGTGGGGCTCTCAGCTGTCAGCTTTCGGCGATCAGCCAGAATGAAAAAAAGCTGACAGCTGATCGCTGACAGCCGATCGCTATCTTACTTTCGATTCACCCAACAACGTAGCGGTTCACCTTTCAACCCGGCAATCAGATTATCTGCCGCGATCTCGGCCATTCCGTTGCGACTGGAGACGGTTCCGCTGGCAATGTGAGGCGCGATCACGCAGTTCGATAGCGTCAGTAGTGGATCGTCCATTGGGATCGGCTCGGGGTCGGTAACGTCCAAGCCGGCGGCAAAGATCTCGCCGCCTTTGAGTGCATCGTGCAAGTCCTTCTGATTGTGGATCGGTCCCCGCGCACTATTCACGAAGACCGCCGTGTTCTTCATTTTGCGAAACGCAGCCGCGTTGAACATGCCCTGAGTGGTTTCATTCAAGTCGGTATGAACCGAGACGAAGTCAGACTCCTTCAACAGCGTATCGACGTCAACCTGTTGGGCATCGAACTCCTGCTCGGCTTTCTCGTTGCGATACTTGTCGTGATACAGCACCTTCATCCCAAACCCACCATGACAGCGTTTGGCCATCGCGAAACCGATCCGCCCCATGCCAACGATGCCAATCGTGCGGCCAATCAGATCGACGCCGATATGTCCGAGCGGCTCCCACGTTTGCCACTTGCCGGCACGAATGTAGTCTTGGCCTTCGACGATGCGGCGCGACGCGGAGATCAGCAGTGCAAAGGCCATGTCTGCGGTGGCGTCGGTTAACACATCAGGCGTGTTTCCAACACGAATGCCGCGACGAGTCGCTTCTGCGATGTCGATGTTGTTATAGCCCACGGCAAAGTTACTGATCACTTTCAGCTGCGGACCCGCAGCATCCATGAACTCGGCGTCCACCTTTTCGGTCAGCAGCGACAGCACTCCCTCGCAACCAGCGATCCGCTTCAGCAGCACCTCGCGCGACGGTGGCAGATGTTCCGGCCAGACATCCGCGTTGCAGGCGGCAACGACCTTCTGCAAACCTGCGGCGGGGATCTCACGTGTGACAAAGACTTTTGGTTTATCGCTCATTTGTTCGTTCCGTTGGGATGAGGCGAATCGATTGGAAGGCTATACTGGCGGCTCTTTATCGCACTTAACAGTTCGTTTAACCCAGTCGCATCGCGACGGCCAGCGAGAGTTCGCCGTCGCGATGCGACTGGGTTAAACGAGCGAAATCGGAGACTACGCATGAGTCGTGTTGTTGACCAATATAAACGGGCCTGTAACTCGTTGGCAGGTGGGGTGTCGTCGTCGACGCGTTTGAACCACGCAGTCGGCCATGCCATGCTGTTCGATCGCGCGGAGGGCTGCCGACTGTGGGACTTGGATGGACGCGAGTATATCGACCTCTGTTGCAGTCACGGCGCGACGCTGTTGGGACATGGCGACGCCAGAATCCGTGCGGCTGTCGAACGAACCCTCGACCGTGGTGCGGCTTGTTCCTATGAGAACGAATTGCACGCTGAGTTAGGCGAACTGTTGTGCGAGACGGTGCCTTGTCTCGAACGCGTTCGCTTCACCGGTGCCGGGACAGAAGCGACGATGCACTGCATTCGCTTGGCTCGCGCGTTCTCGGGCCGTACAAAGCTCGTGCGATTCGAAGGTAATTTCCACGGCTATCACGACCAAGTTATGTGGGCGGCAGCCGGTGAACTGGGCCAGACAGAACCGCCGCTGGCTCCCATCTCGACGGGCGTGACACCGGGCATCGATCAACACCTGATTCAGATTCCCTACAATCGCCCCGATCTGCTCGAACAGGTCTTCGACCGCCACGGCGACGAGATTGCCGCCGTGATCTGTGAAGCCGTGTACTACAACGCCGGCTGTGTGCTGCCGACGGACGAATTCGCTGCCGCGATGCGACGGCTGACGACGGATCATGGATCGTTGTTGATCTTTGACGAAATCTTGAGTGCCTTTCGCATGTGTGCTGGAGGAGCGCAGGAGTATCTCGGCATCACGCCCGATCTCTGCACGATCGGCAAAGCAGTTGGCGGCGGTTATCCGATCAGCGTCTTTGGCGGGCGAGCCGAGATCATGTGCCGCCTGATGCCGGAAGGCGATTGCCAACACAGCGGGACTTACAATGGGCATTGTGTTTCTGTCGCGGCGGCGGGGGCGGCCATCCGCGCCTTTCGCGAGCCTGGTTTCTACCCGCATATCGATGTCATTTCGGAGCGTCTCTGCGGTGGTTTGTCCAAACTATTTGAGAAACACGGGATTCCAGGCCGCGTTCAGTGGCTGGGCGCACGCTTCGGGATTTACTTCGGCATCGACCATGAAGTGCGCGACTATGCCGACGCCAAGAAGCACGATCGCGACATGATGCTTCGCTTTATCGCGGCGGCGATCGCGAACGGAGTTTACTTTCACGATTATGGCGGCGGCGCGGTGCATCACGGCTTCTGTGCCGCGATGCAGGTGGCGGATGTTGATGAAGCGTTGAGCCGACTCGATGCGGCGGTTGCGACGCTCTGCTGATGACGTGAGGCGTAGGGGCACCACTAATGGACACTGACTGACACTAATGAAAACAATTGCTTGGATAGACCGTGGCTGTGGCGGAGTCTTCGACGCCACGGCTGATTGGAATTCATGGTAAGCCGGGGCTTCGCGGACTCAGCCCCAGCCACCTCGTTTCATAAAGTTATTTCCTGCTTGGATGGAAGTGTCAGTAGAGCTCGCTTCTCTTCCAGACGCTGCGACCACCTACTCTTATTAGTGTTCGTTAGTGTCCATTAGTGGTTACCCCACCAAGATCCCAAAAACTCTCGCACCAACCAACCACATCCACAGCGAGATCAACACGATCGAAACCAGGTTAAGCCACATTCCTGCCTTGACCATCGATCGAATCTCGACGTGACCGCTGCCGAAGACGATGGCGTTGGGCGGCGTGGCCACCGGCAACATGAATGCACAAGTCGCGGCCAGCGTCGCCGGAACCAGGAATAACATCGGGTCGACTCCGATACTCTGTGCAACGCCATACAAGATCGGTAAGAATGTCGCGGCGGTCGGTGTATTGCTTGTCAGTTCGGTCAGGAACACCACCAGCGTCACGACAACCACCATCAGCGCGAAGCTCGACAGATCTAGTACTTCGACGCGCGTGCCGATCCATTTCGCCAAGCCACTGCTCTCGACGGCCTCGGCCAAACAGAACCCTCCGCCAAACAGAAGTAAGACTCCCCAGGGAATATTGACCGCAGTGTCCCAGTCGAGAGCGGCTTCGCGTTTGCGAAAGTTTACTGGAATCAGGAAAAGTGCCAGCAGTCCAATTAACGCGATGATCGTATCGTCCAACTTCGCGATCACGGGAAGCAACTCGACAAGCCACGAAGTTTTGGTGAGCGGTTCGCGAAATACCCATGCTAGGGCTGTCATCGCGAAGACAATGAGAACTGTCCACTCGCCTCGTGAGACTTGTCCCAGCTTGGTGAGTTCTGTTCGGATCAAATCGTGGCTTCCCTCCAGTCGTTTCACGCGAATTGGGAAAACGATACGCGTTAGCAGCCACCAGGTGACGACGAGAAGTAAGGCGGACAGCGGCATGGCGAACAACATCCACCGCCCAAAACCAATCGAGATATCGTTGGCACTCGCAAAGCCCGCCAGAAACAGATTCGTCGGGGTTCCGACCAATGTGGCCATGCCGCCGATGCTGGAAGCGTACGCGATTCCCAGCATCATGCAGGTTGCAAAGTTCTTTCCGGCCGCCCCACTACGACGATCGGCCTGTTGAAGTTGTTCGCTGAGCAACGTGACGAGGCTCAACCCGATAGGCAGCATCATCACCGTCGCAGCCGTGTTGCTGATCCACATACTTAGGCCAGCCGTCGCCAGCATGAACCCCGCGACCAGTCGAGTCGGTTGCGTACCGACCACGGAGACCGTCAGCAGCGCGATCCGGCGATGCAGATTCCATTTCTCGACCGCTCGCGCGATCATAAACCCGCCCATGAACAGGAAGATGTATTTGTTCGCATACGAGGGCGCGGCGGCTTCCAATTTCAGGATGCCTCCCAGCGGAAACAAGATCAGCGGCAACAGCGAAGTGATGGGGAGCGGAACCGCTTCGGTCATCCACCACACCGCCATTAACGTCGCGATCGCTCCGGTCTTCGCCGCTTCGGGTGTTAGCGTGTCGACGGAACCGAGGTAGGAATAGACGAACAGCGCTAGCAATGGACCGGCGATACATCCACATCGCGCAATGCGTTGCGACGCGCTCGATGCATTGGAGAGTGAAGGGAGACTATCAGTCACTGATGCTCGCCAATAGCGGTTCGCCACGGTGGTCGATCGCGTCCGCGTAGTCTCGCTCGATCTCGGCCATCAATTTGTCGGCTTTGTCGTTTTGAGCGTCGTCGCGATATCGTTGAGCCAACACGAACCGAGCGTAGGCGCCGACTCGGACTCCGTCGCCATAGCAGCAATCGCTGAACTTCTCGATCGCTTTGGTTAAGTAATCGATTTGCTCATCGCCCGCGCTCATTTGGCCCAGATAAAGCAACGCACACCCCGTCCGGTTCGCCTTGTCGTACTTGTCGATCAGCTTCTTCAAACTGTCCTTGCCTTCTTCCGAACGCCACTTTTGGTTGGCAACCTGGTACAGCTGCTCAATCTCGTTGAGTTCATCTTGCGAATAGACTTCGAGATCCTTCCGCATCCGCTCGCGGGCCTGTTCCTGGAACCCGGCGACACGGAGTTGTTTGAGCGATGGCCCGAGTGCCTTCTCCAAGCGGGCGACACGATCTTCCAGCTGTTTGATCTTCGCTTGAAGTTCCTCTTCGTTAGCATTCGCTTGGGAACAGGCAGCAAAGATGAACACGACGGTCAACAGATTGCGGAACATATTAGCCTCCAATCGCGAAGGGACAAAGCGACTCACCACCTAGCTTAACAATCTAGCCGATGGTTTATGGCGTTGCTACGTGTAGCGGCGCGTCGAGAGCGAATCAGACTGCGATATACCATTGTGAAATGGGCTGAATCGCTGTACTTGATCTTCTTGGCACTCCGCATCGTTCGCGATCGGTCGACCTCTGCTTTGCCACCGCGTGACTGCGACAAGAAGACCTACCACAACGTCTATCGTGACGGAGTCCTCGTAAACGTTCTCAATCCGAAAGTATCCCTGTTGATGCTGGCGATCGTGCCGCAGTTTGTTCACGTCACGCACGGCAATGTGACAGCCCAGATCGCGACACTCGGGACGCTGTACGTGATGATCGCCGGCTGTGTGTTGGTGCTGATCGTTGCGGCAGCGACGCGAACCGCCGGGCTGCTGAAACGAAGTCCCCTCGCCGAGACGATATTGCATTGGGGAACAGGGACGCTGTTGTTTGCCCTTGGCGCACGGCTGCCCCTATCGAAAGGGCCGTAAGAGCGTTATATCAAGTTTCACTCGCGCGAGCCGATGCGAGCAGTATTTGCGTTCGCGATTGATCCGGTTTCAATCCGCCGTGTGCAAAGATCACTCTGCCTTTTGCACTCGCGCCCAGCAGCAAGTACGATGTGTCAGATAAGACAGCCGAAATCACAAAAGGTAATCATGCTTAACCAAACATCAACGACCTCACTCCAGATAGCGATTTGCTTTGTTGCGGTTGCTGCATCCATCGGTCGCGCGGACGAACCGATCCCCTCCGACCTTCAAATCAGCGGTGTTTACCCGCATCTGACGACATACGGGATCTACAGCCAGGACGGCGGGCACTTCAAAGAGGGGCATAATGAATGCGGCATCGGGGCCGTCGTGCCCTGGGCGGGCAAGCTCTGGATGGTGAACTATGCTCCGCACATGCCGCATGGCAGCGAGCACAAGCTGTACTCGATCGACGAAGATTTTAAGCTGACGATCCATCCCGAAAGCGTCGGTGGAACGCCTGCCGCGCGAATGATACACCGCGAGTCGAAGCAACTGCTGATCGGGCACTATTTGATCGACGAGCGCGGCAAAGTACGAGTCATCTCGCCGACGCAGATGCCCGGTCGACTGACCGCGATCGCACGGCATCTGACCGACCCGGCCCACATGGTCTACTACATCGACATGGAAGGCATGATCTACGAAGTCAATGTTCACACTTTGGAATCGAAGCTCCTCTTCAAGAAGCCCGTCCCCGGCTGGCATGGAAAGGGTGGATACACCTCGCAAGGACGACTGGTCGTTTCAAATAACGGCGAATACAAAGCCGGCTCGTACGACGAATTAGTTGTCGGCGGCCCAGCCCAGAACAGGGACGAAGTGGGAGTCCTGGCCGAATGGGACGGCGCGCAATGGAGCATCGTCGAACGTCGCCAATTCACCGATGTGACCGGCCCCGATGGCATCTACGGCGGAACGGATAGCGGCTCGCCGCTCTGGGCAATCGGCTGGGATCGTCGCAGTCTGCGTTTGAAGTTGCTCGACAAGGGAAAGTGGTATACGTACCTCTTACCCAAGGCGGCTCACAACAACGATCCGATTCACGGTTGGTATACGGAATGGCCGCGCATCCGCGAGATCGGTGGCGGCAGATTGATGATGGACATGCACGGCATGTTCTTTGATTTCCCAAAAACTTTTTCTCGGGCCAATACCGCGGGCATTCGCCCCATCGCGAGCCACCTTCGCTATGTGCCCGACTTCTGCGAGTGGAACGGGCAGCTCGTCTTGGCCTCCGACGAGACAAGTATTCAAGGCAATCCACTGGCGGGGCAACCGCAAAGCAATTTGTGGTTTGGTTCGGTCGACGAGTTGAAGTCGTGGGGGCCCGCGAGCGCTTACGGCGGGCCTTGGGTCGGCGATGAGGTGCAGGCCGGCGTCGCCTCGGAACCGTTCTTAATCTCGGGTTTTGATCGACGATGCTTGCACCTCTCCGTGGGGCGGGAGGTGAAGAATGAAACGGCGAAGTACGGCTTGCGAGCCACCGATCAGCAACCGATTCACTTCCTCCCTGACGCGTTGGCTTTACTTCCGCGCGTGACGGTCGACCGAGGCGACTGGCACAAACCAGCCCCCGGCTACTCATTCACCATCGATAAGCCTGCCATCGTTTACTTGGCAGTCGATCGACGTGGCGAACCGAAGTTGAGCTCGGAGTGGATCGCGACAGAGATGACGTTAACTTGGGGCGAGAATCATGAAGATCAAATCTACAAACGATCGTTCGATGCAGGCTTAGTCGAGATTCCGGGTAACGCGACGGAGCACCTCAAAGGCTCATTCGGCATGCCGCATACGGCGTTCGTCGCATCCATCGCTGAGTCCGCAAAGATTAAGGCCGCTCCCGGGGCTTACGTGTCTCAGCCCGTTCAAAACGCAACGAGTCAAATCGCGGCAGCTGCGGGCGAGACTTCGGTGCGTGGTCGACTTGAGTTTCGGCTCGAGATTGATCGTTTAGGAACTGGCGAATGGGAACTTTATGACACGATCGCTCCGGAGGCTGGCTACGTCGCCAATGAGATTCCAGCCGACACCGCAGCCGAATGGATGCGAATTATTCCGAATCAGGATTGCGTCGCGACAGCGTATTTTCATTTGACCGATGGTTCCCCAACTGATCGCTCGGTCGACGCCGCGATGTTCGCCGGACTGGCTGATGTAAGCTCGCAAGACACATTGGCTGCCTTGCTCTACGCGGCAAAGAAGAACCGCAACTTGCAACTCATCGCCAAGGATGATCAGTTCCTGCAATTCACGAAGGACACCTTTGCGTTTACCGGCGACGAGCCCGATGTCGAACTCAAGAAGCTGCTGGTGGTTGAACCCGAGTTCACGGTGGATAAGGCTTCGGTGATACTTGAAGTCGGCACGCGTCGCATGCGGTTGCCGAAAGGCGACGCTGCGTTCGACAAGCCGTTCGCCACTGGCTGGCCGCGCGGCAGTCGTGAAGTCGAATCGGAGCGACACTTAGCCAACATTCACGGAACGTTCTACGAAGTCCCGCTGCTAACCAACGGCAGCCCGCCCGCGTTTCAACTGATGCGTCCGGTTGCCAGTCATACCAAACAGATCACCGACTTTTGCTCGTGGAATGGCTTATTGGTGCTATCGGGCGTTCGCCAGGATGCGACGCCGGACGGACATGTGTTTATCGACCCCAAGCAGCACGCTGGTTTGTGGTTCGGGGCAGTTGATGATCTTTGGAAGCTTGGCAAGCCCGTTGGTCGGGGCGGGCCTTGGTACGAGTCGGAAGTAAAAGCAGGCGTTCCTTCCGATGCCTATTTAATGACAGGTTATGATCAACGGACTTTGACGTTGAAGTCAGATCGTGACGTGCAGATCGTCGCGGAGATCGACTTCGATCATCAAACCACTTGGCATCCGTACAAGACTTTTCCTGTCGTCGCGGGCGAATCGATTAGCTACAAGTTCCCCGACAACTTCAGCGCCCATTGGATTCGTTTCAAGGCGAGCGCGGACTGCACGGCCACGGCTTGGCTCGAGTATGACTAGAACCAACTCGAACTGAACCTCGCCAACGATCTCAACATCCGAGCAGGCCCGCAATCCGGGAACATGCCGTAGCGGCGTGTTCCCACCGAGTCTGACGTACCGATTCGAACGCTGTTCAACTCACCTGGTGCTTTATTGGATTAGCCCGGATGATTCACAGCATCCGTGGAGCGTATCAAGCGAACCGTTGCCGCGCCGGAACTTCGGTTGCAAATCGCGGCGGTCTCGATGGCGCAAAGCGTTCCAGTACAAATAGGTTTGCGCAGCTACGGCATGGGTTTGCGACCTCGGTTCGGCCTACGTGAAGTGGCGGCTGATTTGCGAAGCGTTTCGGATAAGATAGCTGGCTCTCGCTTTACAAAAGTCGGTTGTGACGAATCTGGACCGGTTCATGAAGAAACCGAGCTAGGGAAGCCGGTGGCGAGGATCACGTCTCTCGAAAGGAAAGCACTTGAAACTAGCAATCGGGACGGTCGACGCGACAATACTGATCGCCTACTTGGTCGGAGTTGTCTTGCTGGGCGTTTGGATAGGAAGTGGCAAGAAAAACCTCTCGGGCTACTTGCTCGGTGGACGCGACTTGCCGTGGTGGGCGATCCTCGGCTCGATCGTCGCCACGGAAACCAGCACGGCGACCTTCCTTAGTGTCCCTGGCATCGCGTTCGCCCAAGGCGGCGATTTGCGATTTCTGCAAGTTGCGTTTGGCTTCATCTGTGGTCGCGTTATCGTCGCTCTTGTTTTGCTGCCACAATACTTTCAAGGTGAACTCTATTCGGCGTACGAAGTTTTGGAGAAGCGATTCGGCGGAGCTACTCAGCGCGTCGCGTCGCTGATGTTTCTCGTGGCCCGTAACCTGGGCGATGGATTGCGGCTGTTTCTGGCCGGGATCGCGATGGAGAAAGTCATCGGGCTCGATTTGCATGTGTGCATTACGATCATCGGCATTGCCACGATCATCTACACATTCTTCGGCGGTATGAAAGCCGTGGTCTGGAGCGACTGCCTTCAATTTGTGGTTTACATCACGGGCGGGATTCTTGCACTCGCGATTCTCGTGCGGTCGTTTCCCGGCGGTGTAAGCGAACTTGTCGAGTTCGGTGAAACGACGGGCCGATTTCAATTGTTCGACTTTCGAGTGCTTCCGGCCGACGGATTCTCGCTGTTGACCGAGCCGTTTACATTTTGGGCAGGGCTGTTCGGAGGAGCCGTATTGACGCTTGGAACGCATGGTACGGATCAGATGATGGTCCAGCGTTACTTGTGTACGCGAAGTGTGCGGCAAGCCGGATTGGCGTTGATCCTCAGCGGCTGCGTCGTGTTCTTGCAGTTCACATTATTCCTGCTACTGGGTGTTGCTTTGGCGTGCTTCTACACGAAGGTCTCGCCGCAAACGTTCGTGTACAACGACGAGGTGTTCGCCACGTTCATCGTCGAGCATCTTCCGGTCGGCTTGATCGGGATCACTTTAGCGGCCGTGTTCGCGGCGGCGATGTCGACGCTGTCGAGTTCACTGAACTCTTCCGCCGCCGCTGCCGTGAACGATATCTATCAACCGCGAGCCAAGCAAATAGACGACGAAATCGCAAACGCTCATCGGCTGACGCTAAGCCGTTGGCTGACCGTTTTGTTTGGCATGTTGCAAATCGGCGTTGGGATCGGGGCCAGCCACATCTCTCGCAGTGTCGTCAACGACGCTTTAGCCATCGCGGGATTCACGGCCGGTATCCTGTTGGGGATCTTTGCGTTGGGAATCCTAACCAGGCGGACGAACCAGCGCGGTGCCTTGGTCGGCATGTTGGCCGGCATTGCAGTCCTAAGCTTTATCAAGTTCGGTACATCGACGGCGTGGACCTGGTATGCGATCATTGGTGCCTTTACAACTTTCACGGTAGGTTATTGCGCCAGTCTGCTCATGACCGCCGCTTCCGATGAATCGCACCAAGAGGTTTCCTAATGGCTCGCCGCACGATGTTCGCGTTGTTGTTGACTCTGGCCGTTGGCAGCGAGTCCGTTGTTCAAGCTGAAGAGCGAGTCGAAGCGCCGGCTCCACTGAACGTCCTGACCGGGATCGATGTCCTGCAACGGGATGACTTTCGCCAATTGGCGGGACGAAACGTTGGCTTGATCACGAATCACACGGGGCTCAATCAAGCGGGCGTTTCCACGGTCGAACTGCTTCATGCCGCGAAGCAAGTCAATCTCGTCGCCTTGTTCAGCCCCGAGCACGGCTTCGCGGGCAAGCTGGATACGGCGAAGATCGGCGACGCGCGCGACCAGCTAACGGGGCTGAAGATTCACAGTCTGTACGGCGAGTCGCGAGCGCCGACCGCAGAGAGCTTGCAAGGCGTCGACACGCTCGTGTTCGACATCCAGGACATCGGCACGCGGTTCTACACTTACATTTCCACGATGGGAAATGCGATGAAGGCCGCTGCCGAGCACAACGTTCGCTTCGTCGTGTTGGATCGCCCCAACCCGATCGGCGGCAGCGAAGTGCAAGGTCCGGTACTCGATGTCGGCAGCGAGTCGTTCGTCGGCTTTTACCCGATGCCGGTGCGACATGGGATGACGATCGGAGAACTCGCCCGGATGTTCAATGCCGAGCTGAAGTTTGATTTGCAACTGGAAGTTATCGCGGTGGAAGGCTGGCGGCGTGCCGACTTCTTCGACGCGACAGGACTGGTTTGGACCAATCCGTCCCCCAACATGCGCAGCCTGACACAAGCCCATCTCTATCCTGGAATCGGATTGTTGGAAACGACGAATCTTTCGGTGGGACGCGGCACGGATACGCCCTTCGAGGTGATCGGTGCTCCGTGGATCGAGCCTCGTTCGCTCGCCCGGGAATTGAATTCCGCTAGTCTTGCAGGCGTACGCTTCGTTCCGATCCGCTTCGCGCCGGATGACAGTAAGTTCAAAGAGGAGTTGTGTGGCGGCATCAATTTCATCGTTACGAACCGCGACAACTTCGATCCGCTCGCGACCGGGCTAACGGTTGCCGTCACACTTCGTCGGCTCTACCCCAACGACTGGGAGACCGCTTCGCTGAATCGGTTGCTGGCGAACGTCGAGACTCGCGATGCGATTCTCGCTGGCAAGTCGGTCACCGAGATTCGAGAAGGCTATGAAGCCGGCTTGCAAAGTTTCAAGAGTCGACGATCGGCGTATCTGATCTATGACTAGCGAATTCACACTCGGCTTGGAACGATGTGCCGCCGAACGACCAGCGATGCTCGATGGGGTTCGCTTTGGTCTGCTGATGAATCGAGCGTCTGTCGATCGCGACCTGCGATTTGCCTGCGACGTGTTGAGCGACGCCTATCCGGGGCAACTGGCGGCGTTGTTTACTCCACAGCACGGTCTGTGGGGCGATGCGCAAGCGAACATGATCGAAACCGATCACGGTTGGCACTCGCGACTGAACGTGCCGATTTACAGTCTGTATAGCGCCACGCGAACACCGACGGCCGAGATGCTCACAGGCTTGGATTGCCTGGTCATCGATCTGCAAGATGTCGGTACGCGAGTTTATACGTTTGTGTGGACCGTGTTGGAATGTCTCAAAGCTTGTGCGGCGGCGGGAGTCTCGGTGCTGGTTCTCGACCGCCCGAATCCTATCGGCGGCTGCCTCGTTGAAGGGCCAATGCTTGACCTTGCGTTCCGCAGCTTTGTCGGCGGCGCGAGCATTCCGATGCGACACGGCTTGACGATCGGCGAACTCGTGAGGTTATTGAACTCCGAGCAAGCGATTGGTGCGAAGCTTGAAGTTATCGCCTTGGCAAATTGGTCGCCATCACAAACCTTCGCCGCATTCGGACGGACATGGATTCCGCCGTCGCCGAATTTGCCGCGTGCCGAGTCGGCATTGGTCTATCCCGGCCAGGTGCTATTGGAGGGGACGAACCTCTCGGAGGGACGCGGCACGACGATGCCGTTCGAAGTGACCGGCGCACCGTTCATCGATGCAGAGTTACTTTGTCGTGACATGAACGACCATCAGTTGCCGGGCGTGCGGTTCTTACCACTCATCTTCCGACCGACGTTTGACAAGTGGGCGGGCGAGTCGTGCCAGGGCGTGTCGATTCACGTGACGGATGGCAGCGCATTTCGCCCCTATCGAACCACGGTCGCGCTGCTTGCAGCCGTACAGCGACGCTGGCATGAACAATTCGAGTGGCTCGCTCCACCTTACGAATACGAGACACAACTGCCTCCGATCGACATCATCTCCGGGAGTGCGCGTCTGCGTACGTTGTTGAACTCAGATGACCAGACCTCGATCTTGTCTTGTCCGCTCTCGCCATGGCAAGCACGCGTTTCCGACGCCATACTTTACGACTCGGCGGATCGGCGATTTGTGAATTAGGCTCACTCGCCCACCCCGCGACCTTCCGAAAGATAAAGCAGCGCACCGCAGCTCTTGCAAAACACAGCCTTGGACATATACAACTCGTTCATCATGTTCGGGGTCAACATCTGGTAGCAGCCACCGCAGACTTCGCCGTCGACTTCAGCCAGTGCTTCCTCGCCGCGAACGCGTGCGACACGGGCATAGTCCGCTTTGTACTCGGTCGGCAGGTTTTCTTCAGCTTCTTTCAACTCGTTCAAAACGCGAGCGAGTTCCGATTCAAGATTTGCTTGCTCACCCTCGACGCGCCCCTTCACTTTACCTGTCTCGGCCTTCGCCGCGACTAAGTCCGCTTCTGCCTTCTTGACCTTGGCAGCGAGTTGGTCAATCTTTTCCAGCGATTCAAGGATCTCGTCCTCGAGGACCAGATTCGCCTGCTGATCCGCAGCGATCTGATCTTTCAGCATTTGAAATTCTTTGTTGCTGTTTGCAGTATTTAACTTGGTCTTCAAGTCGGCGATCTTTGCTTCGCGCGACTTCAACTGCAATTGTTTAGCATCGCTGGCAACGCGTGCTTTCTTATGTGCTTCTTTCGCGTCTGCCGCGTCCGTTTCCATGCGTCGCAGCACGCCTTCGGAGGCAGCGACTTGCTTGGGACCACGATCCAATCGTCCTCGCAGGTCCGTCAACTGCTTGTGGATTCGATGCAGATCGCGGAGTGCTGTGCCTGAAATATTCATTTGATTACCTCACTTAATAAATACGAATGATTTCCAATGTTTGTTTCGAGTGCGCGGCGCGCACAAAAAAACCGCTGATCCGAAGATCAGCGGCTTGAATTGACGTTTCAATGCCCGCAGCAGTTCGCGAAGAAAACTCGCAACTGAAGTCGGTCGCAGGCTCGTTAGCTCGCCACCGGGCTCCCCAAAAAGCCTTCGAGCTGCTGACTTCGCACGGGATGCTGCAGCTTACGAAGCGCTTTTGCTTCGATCTGCCGCACGCGTTCTCGCGTGACTTTGAAGATCCGCCCCACTTCTTCCAAAGTGTACGTATACCCATCGCCCAGTCCGTACCGCAGCCGAACGATCTCTCGCTCGCGGTAAGTGAGGGTCTTGAGCAGGCCTTCAATTTTGTCACGTAAAATGCCATTACTTGCGTTCTTGATCGGATTGTCCGAGGTCGCGTCTTCGATAAACTCGCCGAAGCTACAGTCGTCGCCTTCGCCAACCGGTCGATCTAGACTAACCGGATGTCGGCCGATGTCCATGACCCGTTTCACTTCATCCAAGCTGAATCCAGCTCGTCTGGCCAGCTCTTCGGTCGTGGGCTCGCGACGCATTTCCTGCTGCATCTTCTTCTGAATATTGCGCAACTTCGATAGTACGTCAATCATGTGTACCGGAATTCGGATCGTGCGAGCCTGGTCTGCGATCGCTCGCGTGATGGCCTGACGTATCCACCAAGTGGCGTAGGTCGAGAACTTGAAACCTCGGCGATATTCGTATTTATCGACCGCTCGCATCAAGCCGGTGTTCCCTTCCTGGATCAGGTCCAGAAAGCTGAGGCCGCGATTGCGATATTTTTTCGCGATCGAAACGACCAGCCGCAAGTTGCCGCTCGAAAGTTGCCGTTTGACGGCTTCGTACTCGGTATACTGGCGACGAACCGTGATGCAACGACGCTTCAAGCCGCGCGGGCTTTCTTGCGTCTTCATCATCAAGTCGCGCAGTTCGCGACGCAGAATCGCCCGCTCGCCGTGGAAGGTTGGATCGTCACCGATCATTTCAAGGCGATTGCGGACCTGCTCCATTCGCGCCGAAAATCGTTCCAGTTCCTTCATGATCGGATGCACACGACGCGTGCGCAGGCTGAGTTCTTCCACCAACACCAGGCACTTTTTGCGTCGCCGCAAGAATGCCTTGCGAATGGCGCGGGATTCCTCCGGTGTTGTCGATTTGCGAATTAACTTGGCGAAGTCGCGTTTGTTCAGATCCAACAGACGCTCGAGCGACTTTAAGTTCTGCGGCATGCGAGCCAGGATCTGTTCCTTGGTCAGCTGTTCGGTCAGCGACACTTTGATCGTCCGATCGAAGGGCAACTCGCCATGATAGACCTTCGTCAGCGTGTCGACCGTGCAACGCATGGCGTAGTCACAGCTGAGCAGCGTGCGACGAAACAGCTTGCGAGTCAGTTCGATCTTCTTGGCCAGCGAGATTTCTTCGTCACGCGTGAGCAGCGGGATCACTGCCATCTGGCTCAGATACATGCGAATTGGATCGTCGCTGAGTTTCGGTGCGTCTTCCGCCGAGAGCAACTGCGGGCCGGGTTCTTTGTCTTCCGAATCGTCGGCCGACTGTGCTTTTAGTTCTTCGTCGTCGAAGCCGTCGTCGGGAGCTTCCTCGACCAGTTCGATACCGAGTTCTTCGAGAACACTTAAGAGACTGTCAAGCTTCTCCGGACTGACGTCTTCGTCCGGCAGATAGGCGTTGACTTGGTCGTAGGTGAGATAACCTTGGGCTTTGCCATTGGCGATGAGTTCTTGGTGGTCTTTGGTCTGGACTTCCATCTGTCATTTCCCTCCGCACTATCCTGTGCTTCAAGGACACGACGCGACAATGGCAGCTACCCATCCGTGGGCGCGGGAATACCTTGCCGCTTTCTCTCTTGCTCAACGAGCTGTTGCAGTAGGTCTAGCTCCTCGTCCTCTCCGAGGTTTCGTTGGTCCAAAGCCGCCTGCTTCGCACGGCCTTGGTCCGCTTCTCGTCGTCCGCGAAGATGATCAATCAGCCACCTGAGTCGAGAGGCTGCGTCTTCTTGGACGTGTTTCTCTTTCTCGATTGCTTGTTCGTCCAACGAGACAAGCAAGTTCTTCAACTGGGGATCATCAAGCTCTGTTAGGATGCGATTGAACTCAACTGGTTCGCCCTTTCCCAACACAACTTGATACGTCTCGTAAATCGTTCGAGTGGGTCGACTCGAAAGCTCACCCGGCAGGATCGCGGCCAGTGCCTGGTCCGCCAACTCCGGATGTTGCGTCAACAGTTCTATCAGTTCAGCGTCACATGGATCAAGGTCGCTGACGGAGAGTCGCGGGCGAGTTTTTTCTTGCGCCTTGATGCGAGACACCGGCACGGCCTTTCGCAACTCGGCAATTCGTGTGCGAAGTGCTGTTTCATCGATACGAAACTCGCGTGCTAGCCTGGCGATAATTTGTCGTTCTCGAAGTAATCGCGACGAGGACGTATCCGACGACATTCGCGGCGCTTTCGAAATCGTCGTCAGTAATTGCTCGAGGGCTTGAGTCGCACGATGGGTGTCGCGCAGCAGGTCGATCCCTCGCGTCCGCGTGACGACGGCGTGCTCGAAGGCATCCAGCGCTTGCTCTAATAGCGATTGCATGGCGTCCGCGCCTTGATTTAGCAAGAAATCGCAAGGGTCGAGTCCTTGCGGCAACGTCAAGATTCGCAGATCGACTTCGCTGGCGACAAACAATTCCAGAATCTCGTTGGTCCGCTTCTGCCCCGCTTCGTCGCCATCCAACACGAGCGTAATTGAATCGGCATAGCGACGTAAAACTCGAATGTGTCGTTCGGTGAGTGCGGTTCCACAAACAGCGACCGCTGTCTGCAAACCGAACTGATGTGCCATGATGACGTCGGTGTAACCTTCCATCACGATGACGTTTTTTGTTTTACGAGCGGGATCGGCCGCTAAGTCGAGCGCGTAGAGTTGGTCGCTCTTCGAGTACAACCGCGTTTCCTGCGAGTTGACGTACTTGGCGGAGCTTTCGGTGGCGAACTGGGGAAGAATTCGGCCGCCAAACCCAATCGGTCGGCCTTGCGGATCGTGAATCGGAAAGATGACTCGACCTTTGAACCGATCGTAGTAACGCCCTGACTTCGGGCTTTTTCCAAGTAAACCGGCGGCTTCCAGCACTTCGGGCGAGAACGGCGTGGACCGGGCGCGATCGAGCAGCCATTGCCAACTGTCGGGCGAGAAACCGAGGTGGAAGCGGCTGGCACTTTCCGAATTCACTTTCCGATCGGCAAAGTATGTTCTGGCAACTTGTGCATCGGGCGAGCGATTGAGGCATTGTTGAAACTGCTGCTCCGCCCAAGCACATGCGGCGTACAACGTCTTCTTGTCTCCAGGGCTTCCGGCAGCCGGACGCGGCGTCGCGGCCTGTGACTGCAAAACAACACCCGCTCGATCGGCAAGCATCTCCAACGCTTCACGGAAATCGATGCCTTCGCGCTTCATAACGAAGCTGAAAATATCGCCGCCGTCGTTACAGACCCAGCACTTCCAAGACTGCCGAGCTTGGTTGACGTTGAAACTGGGCTTGGTGTCCTCGTGCCACGGGCAGAGGCCAACGAAATTCGCCCCCTGCCGACGCAACGGCATGTAGCTGCCCACCAGATCGACGATATCGACCGCTTGACGGACTTGCTCTTTGGCGTCGTTATTGTGCCCGAAGGACATTGTCATGTTTCGTCCGCAGGACAAGTTACTTCCATGTTGACCTCGATCACGACACCCTAAACTTAGGATGCCCAAGGGAAGGCCATCTTACCACCTTTTCTCGATCCAGGTGGTGTGCCATCCATGGCACGGAGCGGGATTATAGTGGCATGTATTTTTCAGGTCAACATTGCGATTGACATGTCATAACTCCAGATACGGCCAAGCGTTAGCCGGATGCACCAATGCTGTCAGTTCCATCTTGACGCACATTCGCATCGGAAACGACTCGCGCGAAGGTGAATTCTGTCAACACCAACCGAATTCCTAAATCGAGCGGACTCGACGATCTCGTGATACTGTAATGGTTCAATACGATCACCGGTCAGATCGTACTCCTCACTCGCGCGTTGTTTCGGAACATGTCGTCAAGGAGCCATCGAATGCCAAGCCGACTTTTCTTCACGTCCGTTGTCTGTTTGGTATTCACGCAAGCAGCGTCTGCCCAAGAGAAAACGCCGTTGACCGAGCATTTCGTCGCCGGAAGGATTCGTATCTTTTATGCCATCGAAGGAAAGTCGGCGGTTCCGCTGACAGACACCAATTCCAATTCAGTGCCGGACCATGTCGAAGACGTCGCCAAGCAGATCTGGGCAGCACATGCCTTACTTTGTGGTGCCTTCGAATTCCCGGACCCCTTCGCGAGCGAACGCTATCCCGGAGTCTCGTGTCTTGAAGTCAGCATTCGTGATCGCACCGAAATCGGCGGCGTGAACGGAGTCGCTTTTGAAAACTCACAGCGAGCGAAAGCGATCCCAGAGGGAACCCCCGAAGACCGCTCGCTAGTCATGGCGATCGGGAAACATGTTGATGCCCGAAAAAACGTCACTCCTGCCCATGAATTGTTTCATCTCATTCAGTACGCGACGACGTACTTCAAA
>CAUJKL010000890.1 GCA_963204995.1 Planctomycetota bacterium
CGACAAGAATTGGACACGATTCTGAACAAAATCGATTCACGTTTGATCGAAAATATGATTGTCATCAAGGGCCCGTATAGCGCACGCTATGGACCGGGCTTCGACTTCGTTGACTTTCAAATGACTCCAGCCCCACGATTCGATGGCCACAACTGGCAAGGGAGCACCATCGTTGAGTATCTGACGAATGGTGCTCAGCTTTATGGACGCCAGATGGCGATGGGCGGCGACACGGATTACGGCTATCGCGTTAGTTATGGCCACCGTACCGGAAGCGACTATGAAACCGGAAACGGATCGCGATTGCCAAGCAGCTATAATTCACGCGACCTGGACCTGGCGTTGGGTTATGATCTGACGGACGACAGCAATATCGAGTTCAATTACTTACGATTGGATCAGACGGGAGTCGAGTTTCCGGGGCTCGTCTACGACATCAACGCGCTCGTGACAAACGGCTTTTCGACGACATACACGCTTGAGAACCAAGCCGAGTTTGATCTGCTCACGGCCGAAGGATGGTTCAACTCGACTCGCTTCAATGGCAATACGTTCGGTGCCGGCAAGAACCGCCAGATTCCAAGCTTGGTGAATGTCTTATCTCCATTTAACGCCCCTGCGTTCCCACCTTTCTTTCCGGGGACAGGCCCGGGTAACGCCATCACCGATGTGGATGCATATTCGTCAGGCTACCGGCTTACGGCTAGTTGGGGAGATGTTGACATTGCGCAGACGACGCTGGGAACTGACCTGATCTATCTCGGACAGCAGTTGAATGATATCGAAAATCCAACCGGAGCCGATGGGTTTCCAGCCGCAAACTATCCAATTCCGCGTTCTCACTCCGCAGACATCGGCCTCTTTGCAGAAGAGGCGCGACAGGTTACCGATGGACTGCGTGTCAACCTCGGCGGACGAATCGACTTTGTCCGCACGGACTCTCGCGAGACAGCGCCTGACTTTTTTGACTACACCGGAAGCGGCGCGACGACCTACTCGCAGCTGAAGCAAGCGGGCCTTGAGCAGCATTTCACCCTCTGGTCGCTCTATGCGACCACTGCCTACGAAATCGATTCGAACTGGACAGCTACCGCAGGTGCCGGTCACGGTCAACGTCCACCGACTATGACAGAACTCTACGCCAGCGGCTCGTTCATCGGCAGCCTCCAGCCGGGCTTAACGGCCCTGGAAGGCGATCCAGATCTCAAGTCAGAAAAGAGAACGCAGCTCGACTTGGGCTTGCGAGGCGACTTGGGCAAGACCCGACTATTCGCGAATGCCTTTCACGCCTGGATCAACGACTACATCGTGTATGAATACTGGGACTTCAACGACCCTCTCTACGTGCCAACCCAATCGCTGCAAAGGATCGTACTGGGCAATACAGACTTGGCGACGATGACCGGATTTGAACTAGCGGCCGAGCGAGACCTGCACGAGGGCCTGACCGGATTTGCGACGCTCGCCTATGTCAATGGTCGAGATCAAACGGCAAACGAAGCGACGCGGCTCGGAGCGATACGCCGCACGAACAGCGTGTACGCTCCCACCTACGCTGGAACTGACCCGCGCAGTGGTAATGCGAGTCCGGGACAACAACTCCCCGGCATCGTCCCGATGGAAGCTCGCGTCGGTTTGCGGTGGCACGAGGCAGTGGCCAATCCTGGTTGGGGACTCGAACTGGAAGCCCGCATTGTCGACAACCAGAGTCAGATTGCCAGCAGCTTATACGAAATCGCCACTCCAGGCTTCACGATCTGGAATTTGCGTGGCTTCTGGCGACCCTATGACAACTTTACGGTTATCGCTGGTGTCGAGAACTTCGGCAACAAGTACTATCGCGAGCATCTCGACTACCGAAGTGGCCTGGGCGTCTATCAGCCCGGGACGAACTTCTACTGCTCCACCGAGCTGACCTACTAACGCCGCCCGCTCACCAGGAACCTACAGCAAGTTTCTCAGATACTGCACCGCCTGTCCCACTTCGAGCACCGGGTCGCTGGCATGTTTTCTTTCGATCGTGAAATATCCGCGATACTCGTGCTCTTCCAGAATGCCGAGGATCTCAGGAAAGTCCGCCGCACCTCGGCCGAGTTGCGTTTCGATACCTCGACCCTGTGCCAGGTCGCGCACTCCGTCCTTCGCGTGAACATGGATCACGTGCGCACCAAGTTTTTTCGTCGCGGCAGTCGCGGAGAATCCGTTCACGATCAGATTGCCGGGGTCCAGGTTAATGCCGATTGACCCGGCTGGCAAAGCGTCGATCAGTCGAAGCAACGTGTCCGCATCTTCGGCTCCGGTTTCGACGGCGAGCGTTGCTCCGACGCGCTGTCCAAAGCGGCCGAGATCGGTCAGCACTTGCACCAACAAATCCCATGTCGGATCGTTCGGCTCGGTGGGAATCTTTCCCACCTGATTGATGACGACCGACGCACCGAGGTCGTAAGCGAACTGCATGGCCTGCTTCGTGGCTTCCACCCGGCGGTCAAGTTCTTCCAAAACGTCGTAGCCCCGCCGCGTCTGAAACCCAATCGCGCAAACCCGCAAATTCCGATCATCCAGCGTTTTCCGCAGCTGCCGGAGCCCGGTGCGCGACAAATCCTGCGGTTTCAAATCATTCCGGGCATCTATTTCGATCCCATTGGCTCCCAACTCCGCCGCAATATGCAAGGCTTTCTTGAACGGAAGCTGCAAGCTCGCTAATTGAATGCCAACCTTTAGTTCCAACACGTGTTAATCCTTCCACAACGATCGATACACATCCGATGATTCATTGTCTATTGCCGCTGTTAATTCTATCCGCTGACGCTTCGGCGCATACGGCGAGTCCGTTGAAGCAGGCGCAAGAAGTCCGTCGCTGGGACTTCGAGAGCAATGACGACAAGAACTACGATCGCTGGCCAGACGACTGGACGCGTCGTCGGGGCAGAGGCTATCCGCTGTATCTGCATGTTGAAATTGCCGAAAACGCACGGCCTCGTGTGGAGAGCCAGCAATCAACTTCAGATACCCAGCACGCGTTGCGGATGGAACTCGATGGCGGTGCGGCACTCGTCTATAGTCCCCTTGTGGAGGTCAGCCCTCTTTTCAGTTACGTCTTGAATGGCTATCTCAAAACAGAAGGTCTGAAGCACGACGTCGCGTACGCAGCGATAATGTTCTATGACAGCAACCGCCAGCTGCTGGAAACACTTGAGTCCGCGCGTCACACCGAATCTCGAAACTGGACTGGGTTTCAGATCGGTCCCGTCACTCCTTCAAGCGATCGCGTGAAGTGGGCCGTAATCGCCTTGCATCTTGCACCGACGGCCAAAGCCGATCTCACCGGCTCTGCCATGTTTGACGACTTGGTGTTCGCCAAGTTGCCTCGAGTTTCGGTCGAAACGCGGAGCAGCAATAACATCTTCACACATCCGAGCGACGTCGAAGTAACGTGCCACGCGTCGGGGATTTCGCAGCCGAATTTAAAAGTGCGATTCGAGCTGGAAGACATCGACGGCAGGACGGTCGCCTCGCATGAAACGGCGATGAAAGCCGACAGTCCGGAAGCTCGATCCGCAAACGTGTTTGCAGGTTCGGCAACATGGCGTCCGCCGATACGCGAGTACGGTTTCTATCGTGTGCTGGTATCGCTGTCGGACCAAACGAGTGATCCGTTGGCGACGAACATCGCCGTCTTGCAGCCCTTGCCGAAGAGCAAGCAGGGCGAGTTCGGATGGTCGCTCCCGCGAGGGGACGATCCTATCTCATTGAAAGAATTAGCGGGCTTGCTAGAAGACGTGGGGATTCACTGGGTCAAATTCCCCGTCTGGTATGGCGACGAAGACAAGGGGCGTGCAGACGAATTGGCGTGGTTTGCCGAGCGAATGTCCTCGCGAAAGATCAACATGATCGGGATGCTCGACCAACCGCCCAAATCCGTTCGCGAACTGTTTGGGGATCAAAGCAAGTTGCCTACGATACCCGTCGCCTCTGTTTTCGTCGAACCAGAAGTCTGGCATCCGGCGGTTGATCCGGTGATGACCCGCCTGTCGCTGAAGGTCCAGTGGTGGCAACTGGGCGGCGATCGCGATACGAGCTTCGTCAACTTCCCGAATCTCGAAGAAACATTAGGAACGATTCGCAAGGACTTCAATCGCTTCGGCCAGCAAACTAGCGTTGGCATTCCTTGGCGTTCGCTTGACGAAATTCCAGAGTCGAAGGAGCCACCCTGGTCCTTCTTGTCCTATGTCGCGAACCCTCCTTTGACCGCGGAAGAGCTGGAGTTGTATCTGTCCGCGGAGCCAACGACAACCGCCAAGCGATGGTTGATCATGGAGCCGTTGGCCAAATCGGAATACAGTCTGGAGACGCGAGCCCGCGATCTCGTTTCTCGGATGCTCACCGCCAAGATGCAAAAGGCGGCCGGCGTTTTCATTCCCGATCCGTTCGATGCGGAACACGGGTTGATGACTCCCGAAGGTGCGCCAGACAAGATGCTACTTCCTTGGCGGACGACTGCCATGATGTTAGCCGACGCTACCCATCTCGGCAGCATTCGCTTGCCCAATGGCAGCCCCAACGAGATCTTCGTACGCGGCGAGGAAGCGGTGATGGTGGTTTGGAACGACGAGCCGATCGACGAAGTGATCTACCTGGGTGATCGCGTCCATCAGGTCGACGTCTGGGGAGGCAAGCGTGCTCCGCGTGAAGTCGCAGAGGGCGGCTTCGTCAGCCAGGAAATCAAGGTCACGCGCCTGCCGACCTTCATCACCGGCGTCGACCCGCAGATCGCACAGTGGCGAATGCAGTTCCAATTTGATCAAGATCGAGTCGCCAGTGTTTTTGGACAGGAACAAACGCTTAGTTATTCGTTTACTAATACTTTCGATCAGGGAGTTGGCGGGAACGTGACTTTGCATATCCCCGAGCTCTGGGAAGCGTCGCAGCATACCGCGGCGTTCAAGCTTTCCGCCAACGAGCGGCACCGGCGAGGCTTTCATGTTACGTTACAACCGAGTGTTTCCAGCGGCGAGCAAGCGATTCGCGTCGACTTTCAGTTCACGGCGTCGCGCGATTACAAGTTCAGCATCTACCGCACGCTGACGGTTGGTTTGGGAGATATCTCGGTCGAACTAACGTCGCGACTTGACGAGAAGGGGAATCTAATTATCGAGCAGCAATTGACGAACACGACCAATGAGTTCGTCAGTTTTAACTGCAATCTCACAACCGGGACGCGGCGACGCGAGCGGCATCAGATCTTCAATCGAGGACGCGGCACGACGACGATCCAGTTCGTCTACCCAGATGGCGAGAAGCTGCTCGGCGAAACGATGTGGTTACGCGTCGAGGAAATCGATGGCCCCCGGATTCTGAACCACCAGATCATCGCTCACGAATAGCCTGACTTGCCGAGCGAGTCCATTCGCGTTACCGTTTGCGACAGAGATCCCGCTCCCGCAACCGAGACCAAACGATGGCGACCGTCCAAGACGTTAGCGATTTTCTCGAAAGATTCGCTCCCAGCCGACTGGCTGAAGAGTGGGATAATGTGGGGCTTCTGGTAGGCGACCCCAAGAATTCGATTCAGCGCGTGATGACTTGCCTGACCGTTACACCGGCCAGCGCAGATGAAGCGACGCGAGAGAACGTGGATCTAATTGTCAGCCACCACCCACTCCCGTTTCATCCGTTAAAGCGGTTGACGACGGATTCGGTCCCTGGGCGACTGCTGTGGCAATTGATTCGTGCCGGTGTTTCCATCCACAGTCCACACACGCGCTTTGATTCGGCGGCGATGGGAATCAATCAAAGGCTTGCCGAAGGGCTGGGGTTGATCGATATCCAACCGTTAGTTCCCGGCATCGATGACCCCGAGGGATTGGGAGCGGGCCGCTTTGGTAAGCTCGATACTTCGCTGTCCCTGGCCGAATGTGCGGACCGACTGAAGCAGTTCCTGTCGATTAACGGTTTGCATTCAGTTGGCCAGGCGACCTGCCCGATCCAGCGAATTGCCGTGGCTTGCGGAAGTGCCGGTTCGTTTCTCGGTGCAGCAAGACGAAAAGGTTGCGAACTGCTCGTCACTGGCGAGACGACATTTCATACCTGTCTCGAAGCCGAAGCGACCGGCATCGCCCTGCTCCTTCCCGGCCATTACGCCAGCGAACGTTTTGCCGTGGAAGTCCTCGCCGACGTCATCGCGGAAGAATTCGCAGACATCGAAGTCTGGGCAAGCCGCGACGAAGCCGATCCGCTGCGGTGGGGATAGGATTTCAACTCTCAACTCACAACTCACAACTCACAACTCACAACTCACAACTCTCAACTCTCAACTCTCAACTCTCAACTCTCAACTCTCAACTCTCAACTCTCAAAAGTGAAATCTCAAATGTGGAATTTCAGATTTCAGATTTCAGATTTCAAATTTCAGATTTCAAATTTCAGATTTCAAATTTCAAATTTCAAATTTCAAATTTCAAATTTCAAATTTCAAATTTCAAATTTCAAATGTGAAATCTTTAACTACGCCCCCACATCCCCTTGCGACCACGCCCCATCAATCATCCGCCAAGTCCTGCCCGTCGGATTCTTATCTCGCAAGTTTGCCGGGAGCCGATGCGGTCGCACATTGTCGTAACACTGCAGCATCGCGAAGCGTACGAGTGATGCCGGTATTCCGACGGCAGTAAAACCCGGATGGCCAGTCGCCGGGAACGGGCCGCCGTGATTCATCGCAGAACTGACCGCGACACCCGTGGGCATCTTGTCGTTCAGTAAACGGCCGACGCGCACCCTTAAGCGAGGAGCGATCTGATCGTAGGCTGCGTCATCTTTTCCCGTGGTCTCCGAATAGATACAGCCGGTGAGATTGCCTTCGAGGCTGTCCGCAATCGCGCCAACCTGCTCGATATCATCGGCGATTACTAGCAGCGACGCGTTGCCAAACGCTTCCGCCTGGAATGCTTTTGGGTCTTTTAGGAAGCTGCTTCCCGTCACTCGCAGCAACGTGTTGGCGTGGCAATAACCGATACCGCTTGCCGAAGTATTCGGTGTCAAGTTCTCGGCACCCGCTTTCTGTAATGCCGCCAGATTCTCACCGAGACTCTTCTCCACACCGCGAGAAAGCAGTGTCCCGACGGGCGCGGTGCTGAACTTCTCTGCGACGGAATTGACGAACGAGTCGGTGCGCTCACCTTTAACCAAAATGACGAGGCCCGGATTGGTGCAGAATTGCCCAGTCCCCATCAGGCAGCTACTGGCGAACTCGGCGGCCAACGCATCGCCTCGCTCTTCGAGCACACCCGACAAGATCACGATCGGATTGATGCTCGACAATTCCAGATAGATCGGCTTGCCGACGGCATCGGCTGCTGCCTTGAGCTTTAACCCAGCATGCCGGCTGCCGGTGTATCCGACAGCACCATTGCGTGGATCGGCGACCAATCGCTCGCCATCTTCGTGGCTGGTTCGATAGATCAATTGAACGATGCCGGGCGGCATGCCGGTCGATTGGGCTGCAGCATGAGCCTCTTCCGCAAAAATGCGAGTTGTACCGGGATGCGATGAGTTCGCTTTTGCAATCACCGGATTTCCAGCTGCGATCGCGGCGGCAAAGTCGCCTCCCGAGATACTGCCAAACGCAAACGGGAAATTATTCGGGCCGAACACGCACACGGGGCCGATCGCTTCGAGGCACGATCGGATGCCGGCCTTCGTATCGATTGTCACATTGGCCCACGATCCGTCTCGGGCCGCAGCAGCAGCTTGTCGCAGTTGGCTGGTGGTGCGCGGCAACTCGACGTCTCCCAAGCGAGGTGCCTTCGGCAACGCGGTCTCGGCATGAGCCATCTCGACAAGGTCGTGTTTACGTTGCTCGATCCGGTCTGCGTAAGCTTCGAGAAAGCTTGCGATCTGATCGCCCGTCAGCGATCGCATGGCAATCGCTGCTGTGGCTGCCGATTCGAGAGCGGCGTCGCAATCCTCCCACGAACTGATCGGGTACTCATCGGCCAACGCTTCTTTGGTCGCGGGATTATCCGCACGAAAAGACCTGGTGGAATTAGAGTCTCGCCAAGTGCCTGCGATCAAGATCTTCTGTAACGTCATCGTAGCCTCGTTGGTATTTGTTTCCTAGCCCTGCACGATCGGATTCGACAACGTTCCGATGCCATCAATGGTGATATCCACGACATCTCCTGGATGTAGCGTGAAGTCGCTGTCGGGAACGACACCGGTTCCCGTCATCATCATCACGCCAGCCGGAAACGAATTGTCGCGGCCTAGCCAGCCAATTAGTTCCTCGAATGTGCGTGCCATCTGGTCGATGCCGGTTTGCCCCTCAAACACGACTTGGCCGTGGCGTCGAATCGCCAACGCAATCCCAATCTCCGCACGTGGCGGCATAGCCGTTGCCAAGGTAATCCACGGGCCGAGTCCGGCACACTGGTTGTAAACCTTGGCCTGTGGCAAATAGAGCGGGTTGTCGCCCTCGATGTCGCGTGAACTCATGTCGTTGCCGATCGTAAAGCCGACCAATTGCAGGCGTGTGTTCATCACGAGCGTCAACTCGGGTTCCGGCACATTCCACTCGGCGTCTGCCCGAATCCGCAAGGGTTGTCCCGGACCACTCACGCGATGCGGGGTCGCCTTCATAAACAGTTCGGGACGCGGCGAGGCGTAGACGCGATCGTAGCACGAGGCCGCTGCCTCGGACTCTTCCATGCGGGCCGTCTTACTGCGTGTATAGGTCACGCCCGCCGCCCACACTTCTTGCGCGTCGATCGGCGGAAGCAACGTCACCTCGACCAAGGGAACTTGCGCCGACGATTCCATCAAAGCTGTCGCAACTTGGCCGGGCGCTTCCGCCTCCAGGATGTCGGTCAACGAAGCATATTGTTCCGTCAATGCGAGCGGTGTGAGTTGATCTCCGCTGACGGAGCCGACTCCAACCTCACCCGATGGTGCTCGGTATTTTGCAAGTTTCATGTTTCGATTTCATTAAGTAGGGTGGGCTGTGCCCACCTGAAGCACTAACTCCAAATCTCATTCAACCGGCGAATCCAGTTGCCGTGCATGATAGCCTCTACGTCCGCTTGACTGTACCCACGGTCTGAAAGGATCGTCGTCAGGCTTTGCAAGTCGGCGATCGACTCCAAATCTAGCGGTGCTTGTTCCGTGCCGAAGCCGCCGTCGAGATCTGAGCCGA
Source organism: Planctomycetota bacterium (assembly GCA_963204995.1). Lineage (GTDB taxonomy): Bacteria > Planctomycetota > Planctomycetia > Pirellulales > Pirellulaceae. The sequence goes on from CAUJKL010000890.1 coordinate 9,188, forward strand.
TCCCAACGTGCCGCGTGTTGCCAGCCAACTGGCAGATGTGATCGATGTGCAGTGCAATTCGCTCGATCTTCAAACCGGCTTCTTGCGGAGTCGTAGTCCCGCGGACCCAGTTAGGATGCATCATCCAAGCGTCAAACGCCATGCCGATCACGGCGTCGCGTTCGATCAGAGCTTTTAGTTGTTCGTCGCTGAATTGTCGTTGCGCAGGCACCAAGGCTCGGCAGTTGTTGTGGCTGGCCCACACAGGACCGTCCCACAACTCAAATGCTTCCCAAAAAGCTTCGTCGGTGAGATGAGTTGCATCGAGGACGATTCCCAAATCACGCATTTGCTTGAGCAGATCGCGACCTAATGAAGTCAGACCGCCTTCCGAACCGGTTCCAGGAGCGTACCGTCCTTCGCCGTAATGTGCCGGGCCGAGTGCTCGCAGCCCGTACTCGTAAGCTCGCTCCAGATGAGCAGGGGTACAAATCGAGTCGGCTCCTTCGAGACTCAAGATATAGCCGATCGGAGCGTCGGCTGGCGGGTTATTTTTCCAGAGCTCGACGTGCCGGTTCAAGCTTGCGCGATCCACGATTTGTACCATCTGGCCAATTCGCTCCATCTCGCGATACCAAGAAAGCTGAGCTTGGGTGATCGACCACGCGATCTCCGGGCTGTGCCAGCCGGGGAGCGGGTTTTCGAGTCGGACGTAGCGGCCGATCTGTGTCGCCACGCAAATGCCGATGTTCCCGCGCCGCATCTCGTCGAACGTGATCACACCCTTGGCGCGATCTAATTTATCGGTCATGCCTTGCTCGCGGTAACGGACTTCATCCAGCGGACGAGTGAGATCGCGGTTCCATTCGATGGCGTTCATCGAGAGATCAAGGTGGGCATCAAACAGTAACATGGTGATTAGAGCCTCCAAATCGGTTATTTTTAACGGCGGTTACTTCTGGCGGATAGGGAACTAGTGCTTAGTGCTTAGGTCGTGGTGAGGGCGGTGGCAAATGAGTGATCGCACGAATTTTGAGAATCTCCGAGTTTACCAACTTTCAGAAGCGTTGGCGGACGCAGTATGGAAAGTTGTGCGTGGTTGGGATAATCTGGCCCGTGACACCGTTGGCAAGCAATTGCTTCGCTCTGCTGACAGCATCGGGGCGAACATCGCCGAGGGATCAGGTCGCGCCAGCATGGCGGACAACCGTCGGTTTGTCCGAATTGCACGCGGGTCGTTATACGAAACGAAACATTGGCTCCGCCGAGCATTTTGTCGACAACTTCTAACTTCACAACAGGTCGAGCAAATCCGTGCGACGACCGAAGAGTTAACCCTCACCCTGAACGGCTACCTCCGATCTCTAACTAAGCCCTAAGCCCTAAGCTCTAAGCTCTAAGCTCTAAGCTCTAAGCCCTAAGCTCTAAGCTTCCCCCGTTGCCAATGCCAAACGACCTTTTTTCAACACCAGCCCACGACCACAACCGCCGCGCGTGGGACCAAATGGTTCGTGACAAGCAACGGTTTGCCCAGCCCGCACCCGACGAAAGCTTTGTCGATCCGTTGAAAACAGTCGACGGGATCGGATGGCTCGGCAAGAGTATTCGTGGCCAGAAGCTGTTGTGTTTGGGCGCGGGTGGCGGAAAGCATGCTGCCTTGTATGCTGCGGCTGGGGCGGTGGTGACCGTTGTCGACATCAGTCCCGCTCAGTTGGAACTCGATCGCGAGGTTGCAGCGGTTCGCAAGCTGTCGCTACAAACGGTCGAAGCTTCGATGGACCACATGCCGATGTTCGCGGACGGTGTGTTTGACGTGGTCGTTCATCCGGTGAGCACTTGCTACATCCCCAAGATCGAACCCGTTTATCGCGAGGTCGCGAGAATCACTCGCGGCGGTGGTTTGTATATCAGCCAGCACAAGACGCCGACTAGCTTGCAGGCTGACACGCGGAACTCGGCTCGTGGCTACGAGCTAATCGAGCCCTATTACCGAACGGGCCCGCTGCCACCGGTTGTTGGCAGTCGGCATCGCGAAGAAGGGACGCTGGAGTTCTTACATCGCTGGGAAGAATTGATCGGGCTGATGTGCCGCGCCGGCTTCGTGATCGAAGACCTGGTTGAACCACTTCACGCCAAGAAGGACGCAGAAGCCAGCAGCTTTGGACATCGGAGTCAATTCGTGGCACCCTACGTCCGGCTCAAGGCCCGCCGCCTCGGCCCTCAGATTCCAACATTGAAACGTCCGACGATCCTGATGCCCTAGGTTCGTTCGACTTAGGCTGACGAGCCAGCCGATATCCAGCCGTTCTGAGAATGATCGCGGCGGAGAGGATTACCACTCCTTGCACGCACATCATCAGCACCAGTTCGAGCGGCCCATCGCCGGGCGCGAGTTTCGTGAGTGAGAGGAGAACGCCTGCGGCTGGACAAATGACGACTGTCGCAAGGATCACAATGACGATTCTCGATAACAACAAGGCCAGCAGAAGAATGCCGCAGACAGTTACGGCGAGAAGCGTGAAAAAACCAGCGACTTCCAGAAGCTCCCCAGTTGGAAAATCGGCCGATGGAATCACGGCTAATGCAATTCCGACTGCGGTGGTTAGAGACAATATTCCCCAAATTGTGAACTGATTGGCAGTCAATCGGCGGTCGACATTTCTGGGACTCGCGGCGTATTGATTAAAAAGCTCGTAACCCACGACTCTCCCCACTACGAACGGAATCAAGGAAACGCAGCAGTAAAACAGCAGAACCCCGAACCAAACGCCAAGGTCGTCTAGGTTGCCCGCCGCGCTGAAACTGGCGAGGCAACCAACCGCCCAAACCCCGAGCAGCGTATTGACGGCACGAAAGAGAATCTTGCTCCGTCCCCAAACTGCCCACAGAGCGAGTAGGGCGATTTGCGAGAAAGAAAGTCCAAGCCCAATCACTCCGCCCGCCTCCGGCCATTCATTGCGTTTGACCTGCAATTCGCGAATCATCGCCAGATCGATTGCGACGAACGCGGCAAATAGCAGCCAGACGATCAATGATGAAGACTTCATGAAGCTTGCCAGCGTCCGGTGCGTGTGAATGCCTCGTTGCAATCGAATCAAAGCTGCCCCAGAATATAGAGCCTCCTATCTTCAAATGGTACGCATCACCTCAGGAACGGAGATGAGACGTGTCGAATAGCGATTCGCTACAAGAAATTGTTTGCTGCATGGGGCAACCCGTGGCGGGAAATCCTACACAATTCATGATCGAGCGAGCGTTCGCCGCCGCAGGTTTGGATTGGCGATACCTGACACTGGAAGTTGCACCTGAACACCTGGCAGACGCCATTCGCGGCTTCCGCGCAATGGGCTTCACTGGCGGGAATCTTACGATTCCTCATAAAGTTGCCGTAATTCAGCACTTAGACGGGCTAAGCGAGGCCGCCGAGCTGATGGGGGCCGTCAATTGCATCAATCGCGTCGGCGATAAGTTGATTGGCGAAAACACAGACGGCAAAGGCTTTGTCCAATCGCTCAGCGAAGTCACTTCGCCCGAAGGCAAAAAGGTGACGATTCTCGGGGCTGGCGGAGCCGCGCGGGCCATCGCCGTCGAACTTGGATTATCGGGAGTCAGCGAGATCGCCGTTGTTAATCGCTCAGCGGAGCGAGGCCAAGAACTCGTCAACCTGTTGAACGAACGAGTTAAAATTGCGGCCAAGTTCGCTTTGTGGGAAGGGAAGTATGCGGTCGAAGAGGGGACGGACATTGTCATCAACGCGACTTCGATCGGTTTGGGAAACGCCACGGCTCGTGTGCCGCTCGACTACGATTCGCTGCGACCGACGATGCTAGTCGCCGACGTCATCTTTAATCCGCCCCAGACCGTGTTTCTCACCGAAGCGGCCCAGCGCGGGTGCAAAACGCTCGACGGGCTAGGCATGCTCGTCAATCAGGGCGTGATCGGCTTTAAGATCTGGACGGACGTCGATCCCGATGCGAATGTGATGCGCGAGGCGTTGGAAGAGTACCTGGAGCTTTAGTCTTCAACTTCTCGCGATTCGAGTACAAACTCGGGCTGGCCAACGGGATCACGCCGGCAGATGAGCCGGAATTCCAAGCCGAACACGGTTGATATGAGCCAGCCATTGCGCTGCGGAGTCGATTGGAATTTCCTTTCGCCCCGCCTGAAGATCTGAAAACTCAGTGGCTCTCCACGAGCATCGATCAGCCAATACTCAAGCACTCC
>CAUJKL010000891.1 GCA_963204995.1 Planctomycetota bacterium
GTCCTTTTCGGGCTTTCACCGTCAGCGCACGAGAAACTGACGCGTCTCCAACCTGCTCGCGGACTGATTTCAGTTGAGCGACCCTCCCTACCGTCGCTCAATACCAGAAAACAAGGAAGTTATTCTGTCCCCGATCCTACATGTCGCGGCAAGGACTTCGATTTCATGAAGCGGACACGAACGGCGAATACGTTTATGACCTCCTCTACCGCCAGATGGTGGACTACTACTTGGCATTGCACAGTGTGCAGCGGTCATTTGAGTACGATGAGCAGACGATTGAGAAGCTCACTTCAAGAGGAGACAAGTTATTCGAGCAGGAACACCGCAGCACGGTCGACGATTTGGTGGCCGCTCTAGAGGCCAAACAGCCACGCGATTTTGCTGAGCAGGTCCGCGATGTTGGCGCGGGCGTGCGGGACTTTGCAACGGTGTGGAATGCGCTGTTCGGCACTAAAGAATAGGCCAAGCCCTAGGATCATAACAAGTGAAGCAGTTGAGTAATCGGCCTGTGGGTGAAATCGATGAAGGAGCATGAATCAGGCGGCGATCTATGCTGGGATGCTAATGAAGCAGAACTCCTAGCCGCAGACTGGTCAATGTCAATTCTCACAGCTTAGGAGTCGTCGGGGTCGACCCTACGACGCGAAGAAGAGTGAACGCGACATTGATACCTAAAAACACAGCCCTTCCCGTCCGGAAAGCGAGCTTATTCCGTACTGCCAAGGCGAACCAGCGTGACAGCGGGTTATCGGAACGATCAAGCATTTATCGGAATTGATGTCGCTACGAGTGCATTCGTCATTCACGTTACAGTGTCAGGCGGAGAGACACGCAACGACTGTAATACCGACACCATGCTTGCTGGCAACAATTCGATCAGGTCTGGTTCGGTGACTTACGATTCTGCGCGACTTCGTTTGCCTTGGCGACTTGCGAGAGACGGTGGTTGAATTGCTCGCAGCCTTCCCAGCATACACCCTCGGCAAGGTAGTCCGCTTCGCGGCTCCACCTTGCCTTCGGGATGTGCCACCCAAGCGGGTGCGGAGCAATCCATGGCCGTTCTATTTCTTTCTCCATATCATCATGGAAAACACGACCTACCACTTGTGCTCCATCAAAGTTCGCAGCGGCGAACAGGAGTACGTCATTTACGAGCTTCGTCAGAATCTCACGCAGAAAAACTACACGCGTGAAATTCTCAAGTTCTGTCTGGAGACCAGCGGGAACAAAAAGCGGGAGTCTACGGACGACAACTTCTGTGAGTGGGCGTACGACGATCGCCTCTACAAAAATCCGTGGGTACGGGATGTCACCAAAGGCGAATATGAAATTCTATCGAAGTATCTTCGATAAGATCAGCCCCGTTGTGTAAACAGCGGGGCTTTCTTTTTGGTCGCAGGTTGGTGCCGATCCGCCATGCTCTTCTTCAGACAGCGTCTGCCCGCCCGCATGCTGGGTCGCGCGTTTCTGTCATCGATCTCTCAGCGGGTTTTGCTTGCGCTGTTGAACGCTCGAGTGCATTGTTCCCGAGTCGCGGCCCATGTTGGGCTGCGATCCGCATCTGAGCGGTACGTTCTTTTGCACTGATCAGGAGACGAAGTATGGACCCGCATGCAACATGGCGCGAGATGCAGAGCGAACTAATGGCCGAGAATTGGGAGTTAGCGATTGAGTTGGCGGAAGCACTACTTGCTTGGTTGAAAGGCGGAGGCTTTCCGCCCCTCGTCGGCGACAAAGATCTGCCGTATGGGAGGCATCGACAACTCGCCGAAGCCGGTGCGAAGTTTGTCATCATCGCTGCTGGCTTGGAGCAGATCGACGAAGAAGCCGAACGTGAGGAACACGCAGCCCGCAATCAGGAGTCACAACCATGATGCACAACGATCGCACTTGGTGCTTGACTCCGGTTGAGTCGGCTGCGGACTTGGCTCGCAAGCTTACCGAGATGACGTGGTGTTGCTGCACTGCGTTCGTCATCGATCGCTATCGATGGCTGAACGATGCCACTTCGCCAGACGGTGGCAAGGAATACGCCGTCCTACTCCACAACGAAAGCGACGGTTCGTTCTTGCAGATCGAGAGCATTACGTTTTCATGGTGCCGCTACGACGAACCACTCCGCTACATCGAGCAGACGCTTCGTGGTGAGGACGATCGCAATGAATGGACGCGACTCGTGCAGCCGACATTACAGACGGCAGCCGAACATGGTCGTTGCCCGCATTGCGCCTGACGCTCAGGTGCCGCCCCGTGTCCGTTTGGATACGGGGCATTTTCGCGTGCGGTCGTAGTTTCCACTTCGTTGATAGGCAAAGCCCGAAAAGAACGGTAAGCTACTGAACACTATTCCATGTTAAAAGAAGGTGACCTACAAACCTAGCAAGCACATCGGCCAAGAGGGGCGAATGGCGAAACGTCGAAACGCGAAGCAAAATAGCGGGGCGAATCTGGGCTTCGAGGAAAAGCTCTGGGCGGCGGCGGACAAGCTCCGCGGCCACATGGATGCCGCCGAGTACAAGCACGTCGTGCTCG
>CAUJKL010000892.1 GCA_963204995.1 Planctomycetota bacterium
CGCCCGCTCACGTCTCGCATTCCCGCACCAGCGAAGATGACTGGAACGTCACCCGGGTTGTCATAATCGACATCCGTGTAGTCCGCCACGACGGTACTTGTTCCAAAGCTCGGATCGTTTGATACCTCCACCTTGAACCGCTTGGGAAAGCCGAAGCCGGGTGTATCGGCAAAGTCACTGGGCCGCGCCGGGATAAGTGTCAGTTGAAGCAGGTCGGTCGTTTGGCCAAGATCGACTTGGACCCATTTCGTCGTATCGCCTGTGGCCGCCATAAGACTGTGGTAACCATTCGATGTCCCGGCCGTGTTGGCACCTTCGATGGGCATACGGGCAAACGGCGAGATCGCCCCTTGGCCGCTGGGAAGCAACGATGCCACGCGATAGGTTCCAGGTGGCAGGTTCGCGAACGAGTAGCGCCCCGCTTCGTTGACGCCCGACGTGGCAGGATCGTCGAAAGCCGTCGTGGTCGTTATGTCCGCGCCATCGAACCGCCCGTTGCGATTCGAATCGAGAATGATCGTTCGGCCGCCCACCCCAGCCTCGCTCGGGCCAAACGCGGCATTTTGATCGATGTCGTTGAATTGCACGCCTTCGATGGTTGCATGCGGGCTCGATGCACGGGAGCCGAAGTCGATATCCGGTGCAGTCGTGCCATCGGTGACAGAGACAAGGTGGCCACCTGCCGCCCAGCGTGCTGCCCAAGCAACGGAGTTGCCGAAGAGTTTCTTGTAGTTGAGATTGCTCAGTTCGCCGGGGGTCAAAAACGTCGAAAAGCTGATCACGCGCCCGCGGGCGTAATCCCAACCCACTAACCCCGCCGCATCGGTCTGGCTGCTGTGGAAGAACTCGACTGCGGTGGCCTTTGGCGAGAGAACGGTTTCGGTGCCAGAGATATTGGTCAGCGAGACCGCAAAGGATTCGGAAACCTCGCTTGAGAGGACGGGATGACCGGTTACTTCCGAGTACGTCGTGGACGCACCGAAACGAAAGGCCGAGACCGTGGCCGGCAATAACGTCCCAAGGTTGGCGTGTAATCCCTCGCCGACGTTGTAGATTAACCATTCGCCGGTTACGATCGCTCCGCCGCCATCGACGAAAGAAATCAAGCTTTGCTGGCCAGGATCGGGCATGTTGCCCGCATCCCAATTGTGGTTATTCAAAAGTATGACGGCGTCGAACTGGTTCAAATCCGCTTGCGTGCCGTCCCAAGCCACACTGGACGGGCCCAACACCACCGAATAGCCTTGGTCCGTTAATGCGTCCACGACCGCCGCGTCGCTAACTGCATCGCCGCCAGCCAGCACAAAGACCGACAGCGAATCTTGGTCCGGCAAGGTTTGCACGCGATTACCGGGCAACACTTGGCGAACAACGTAATCACCCGTCGCGAGACCGTCGAAGCCGTAAACTCCATTCGCATCCGAAACGTCCTCGGGCTCACCGACGTCATGCCTGCTGTTATTGTTCGCGTCGATGTAGACGGTGATACCAGGCAACGGCAGTTCGCCAGCTTCTTTGACACCGTCGCCGTCAAGGTCGTCGAAGACCTGTCCGGTGATACTGACGATTGCCGGTTGCGGAGGCGCGTTGACGGCCGTTAATGTCGTTGCCTGCACGCTGGTGACGCCATTACAATAGTTGATACCGGTGGGATCCACGAAGCAATTCTGGCTGTTCCCGTGGCCGACGGCGACGTCCAACAGGCCATCGGCGTTCAGATCGCCGAGAGACACGTCGATGGGAAATGTACGGGCGTCGGTCTGTGGTCCGGCGTCGAAGGAAACGGCGGCCGCAAAGCCGCCTTTGCCATTGCCCGCTAACAACGAGACCTTGCCGCCGCGGGGGTTGCTGCCATTGGCGGCTCCGAGTTCGCCCGTGACTATGTCGAGATTGTCGTCGCGGTTCACGTCACCCACGTCGAGATCCGTGACGCCAAGCGCCGTTGCATAAGATTGGAAGTTGAACTCCAATTGGCCATTGTTCTTGCCGACCCAGACGCGATTATTGATCGCGTCTGCAACGGCGATGTCCGCCAATCGATCGTTGTTAAAATCCGCTAGTGTCAAACCGCGGTAGCCGGTGGAACTCTGGCGATTGATGTCCTGACCGGGTGCAAAAGTTCCATCACCTAGGCCCAGGAACAATTGCAACACGCCGTTCTCATGGCCGACAAGCAGATCGAGAACGTCATCGCCGTTCACGTCGCCAGTCGCCGACGCCCGTCCTTCTGAACCCAGCGGAAGTTGTTGCCGGGTTGAGAAAACTCCCTGGCCGTTGTTGATCATGATAGATACCGCGAGGTCTGAAGATGCGGTGTGAAGAGCCACGGCAATGTCGGGAATCCCATCGCCATCAAAGTCGCCAGTTGTGAATGATTCCGTGACCAAACTTTGCACAGTTTGATTCGCGCCGAAACCGCCGGTGCCGTCGCCCAGCGCAAGTTTGATTCGGAAGTCATCGAACTTGAGTAGATCGATCTTGCCGTCCGCATTGAAATCGGCGGCCAGCGGGTGGCCGCTGAAGTTGCCCGCAATCAGTGTATCGCTGCCGTCATGGTTGAAGTCGCCAAGTTCGACGTACTTTGGCGGTGTGCTGGCTACGCTCGAAGTGACTAGAAACCCTCCGAAGCCATCGAAACTGGCGGTTCCAATCCGGACGAATTGCGTCACCGGTCGGCTGGTTCCACCGTCGCCATCCGTCAACGTGAATTCCACGGTTCGTCGCGCGGCGGTGGGGGTAGCGGCCCTCGCTTCGAACGTGATGTTCCGCAGGAGTGCGCGCGTCGTCGCCGCAGTTCCGTTGGCATTTAAGGTGATCGCCAACGCGCCGTTGCCGTCACCGCCTGAAACGCTGCCGATCTCCATGCCGCCGAATCGGACGGAGTTGCCGACAATGCCAATCTGCCCAACGCCACTACCTTGATTGCGAATGCTCAGGCGATCATCATTCGCCGCGTTTTCGGTGATTTTTGCGGTCAGCGTTCCGCCACCAAAGTTTGCGGAATCGATATCGAACACTTCTCCGCGGGATTCGATAATGGTAGGTTCCCCGCCCGGTGCGTGCGAAGCAATCCCGGTCGGCAATCCCAACACGGGACGATCGTTGACGGCTAAAACATTGACCTGCCGACTGACAATGTCACCGGTCAAATCCGGGCTCCGCTGGGAGAGCTGAAACGCGACGGTACGCGACGCCTCCGACGGATTGTTGCCTAGCGACTCAAAAGTCACATGCCGGACGATGTCCTGCACCATGGCCGGAGTAACGATCGCGTTGGTAATGCTGAAAACCAGCGGCGTGCTGCCTTCCCCTCCGGAGAAGCGACCGATGCTATTCGGGAACCCAAATTGGTCGGCATATTGAACAATGTTACCTTCATAGATGGAAACATTGCCGCCTGGCCGAATCGTCAATCGATCGCTGGGCGAATCGTTGCCCGTAACCGAGGCGCGAAGATCGCCGAAAACGGTACTGCCTGCCACACATGTATAGTTGACGGTGGCCGCCGGCGCTACGTCGACTGCCGAACCGTCTTCAGCGAATGCGATCGATCCGCTGCCCAATGCTATAACGGGTGGGGTGGTGCAGAGCAGCCGCCGATCTTCCAACGACTCCATCGACAAGCGGCGTCTGATCACCTGGGAGCGGCGCGAAAGCCGCGAAAGTGCTCGGCGGAGGATTGAGTGGCGTTTACTCATCGGGAACTCCTGAAGGCTGCGAGGAAACAGCAACTACGAATACTGTTTCAATTAATGTTTCTCGTGTACGTTGTGGAACGATCTGGCGTCACAGCAGTTCTTGCCGCACTTGCACTTACGCCTTTTCTGTGCGGCACCGCGCAAGCCGCTGGCATTCGGGCGACTGCGAGGGCGAGGGAGGCAAACGCACATGCGTCTTGTCACATTCACTTTCCCTCTCGTTCCGGTTTCAGATCTAATCCGCTGTTATTTATTCATGCGTGAAGGGTGCTGAAATACCTGGGATAAACTTTCAGATATTTTCCAGCGACTCTCGTCGATGAGAGCAAGGGGGTGCAAGTTCACGACTAGGATCTCCTTTCGCGGTTGTGGCAGGCTGCTGTTTCGAGCATTGTTCGAAGTCGCTTGAATAACAAGGGTTAGGGCGCTGACGAACGCGGTTTTGGTGACGAACCCGACACGCAATGGCGCGCGGAGATGTCCCCACACCCTATATAACGAACTCGCGCACGCGCACTTTCCAAAATAGATCTTGCAAGCTCGCCTGATCGAAGGTGTCACGGGGCTTTGGTGGTGGCGTCTGATGGCAGAACCTCGACTTCCAACACCCCCTCGCTATTGTCCACCGTTGCACTATGGCTCGTCGTCATTCAAGTCCTCTACAAGCGGGCCGAGCACGCTGACCGAAAGCGACGATGAAGGGTGTTGAGCCTCGAAGGTCGCGACTGCCTTGCGAAGCCTGGGACCTTCGCCCTCCAAGGAAATGCGCCGGTCGTTCCCCGAACCGCCGCGCCCCGTGTCGTAGCCGGAGCCTCCGTTCAAGATGTCGTGGCCGCGGTTTCCATAGAGCTGGTCGTTCCCGGCACCGCCGTTGAGATAGTCGTTGCCTCGCCCACCCACAAG
>CAUJKL010000893.1 GCA_963204995.1 Planctomycetota bacterium
CATCCGCGCCGTTAGATCACCTCGCTCGGGCCGCGAGGCAAGATGCTGTCGATTAAGTTCGGCGAGCAGATCCAGATCCTCGCGTTGGCGCTTTCGCGAGATTCCCGCTGGCGGACTTAGATCCAGAATGGGACTGCCTTCCGCGCGAAGCGGAGTGCCCTGGTATTTGGCAGGCAGGAATCCGTTCGACCAATTCGCTGCACCGCCTTGCGGGTAACTGGTGCGTGGCAAAACGACGAATCCGGGCAGGTTTTCATTTGGTGAGCCCAGCCCATACGTCACCCAAGAACCAACCGCAGGATCGCCACCGAATTGATTGCCTGTGTTCAAGTGGTAACAGGCGGTGGGATGATTGACCGATTCGACTTGGGCTCCGCGATAGAAACAGATTTCGTCAACCATCTCCTGGAGATGAACCCACGGAGTGGAAATATCCGCGCCGCACGAGCCTGCTTTGACAAAGTCGAAAGGGCTTTTGACGAAATATCGCTTGCCGGACGACATGGCACTTTCCATCTCGCCGCTGCGCGTAAAGGCCTTTAAGTGCTGCTTGGTCAATTCCGGTTTCGGATCGAAGGTATCGATGTGCGACGGGCCACCTTCCATCATCAGAAAGATGCAGCGTTTGGCTTTGGGTGCATGATGCGGCATCTGGCCTTCGCCGCGAACCATTGACGCTAACGCGATGGACCCCAGCCCGGCACCGATTCCGAAGAGGGCCTCGCGGCGAGTGGGTGTGACGATTGTGATTGGTTGGTTGTTCTGCATGTTTCAATGTCCTTGGTAACCCGACGCGTAAGCGAGGAACACGCGGTAATTCCCTCGCTCACGCGTCGGGTTCCCATTTCTCAGTCCAAATACGAAAACTCGTTGGTGTTCAGCAGCACGCGGACGACATGAGCCAGTCCGCGTGTGTGTGCATCGACATCCGCAGGGCCGAGGTCAGGCTTGTAGCTCGTGTACGCAGGCATGATCTCGACGAAGCTGTACGGCTCACCGGTCTTTTCCGCCATTACGGTACGCGTAACGCGGTCGGGGAACTCTGTCGGCTGATAAGTCTTGGACGCCTCTTCTTCACGGGCCTTCCGCCAATGTGTTAAACAGACATCGAGTTCTCTGTCATTCGGCTCACGTGCTAACGCCAGTCGAAAGACGCGGCGAATCGCAGCCTCTTCGCTGGGCAATTGTTCCTTCATTACACGGTCTGCAAACGCGATTGCTCGGTCGAGAACTTCCTGCGAGTTGATCAACGTCAGCGCTTGAGGTGCCACGGTGGACGTTTCTCGTAACTCACACGATTTGTCCGGGCCGGGTTGGTTGAACGCTTCCAAGAACGGATCACGCAAGCCGCGAATTCGCTCGGCATACAACGTGCGACGATTGCGTTGGCTCGGTAGTGGATCGGGTTCATAGACCGACGCCGTGCCGCCCATGATTTGTCTGGGCTGAAACGCGACTTCCATGTTGATGTCGGGTCGGCAAGGAAGTCCGCCGACCGCCGAGTTTAGCTCACCGCTGACCATGAGCATCGCGTCGCGCAATTCCTCTGCGGTCAATCGACGCGGCTGGAAGGTCGCGTAGAGTGCGCCCATCGGATCTTTGTCAGCAAGCGACTCTGGTTCCGAGTGACGGCTATCGCGGCGATACGCCTCGGAAGTCACGATCAGATGGTTCAGTTTCTTGATCGACCAACCGTTGTCCATGAACCACGCGGCCAGGTAGTCAAGCAGTTCCGGATGCGTCGGCAAACCGCCCGTACCGCCGAAATTATTGGGGTTAGTCGCGATGCCTTGGCCGAAATGCCACGACCAGACGCGATTGACAATCACTCGGGCTGTCAGTGGGTTGGAAGGATCGACAATCCAATCGGCCAACGCCAGCCGGCGATTTCCTCGCTCGCCGGGAAACTCGATCGAACGCATCTTTCCCAAAGCTTCGGCCGCACTGAGCGCACCGGGTGTCACCGGATCGCCTTGTGAATGGACGTTTCCGCCAGTGTGAATCACATCCTGTTCGATCTCGCCTTTGTTCCACCGATTGTCCGGCAATTCGATTCGACCGAAGACGTTGTTGCGATGAATGGTTGCTCCAGTGTAGACGGCCAATGCCAGCGGTTTCGTGCGATCTCGTTCGATCTCATGACGAGAGATGTTCTTCGATATTCGCGCCGCTGAGGCCTCGTCACCAGGATCGAGACCGTTGTCGCCGACCTTCGCATCGCCACGTTCATCCTTCCGCTGCTTCCGCATCTTCTCCGCAAGCTGCTTGTCCTGGTCCGTGTAAGTGGCGATCTTGGCTTGCACCCAATCGTCACTGACACGAAAGCCGTCGAGGTTTTCTTCGGCGAGAAACGGCGCGTCGCGTTCCGTAAACTGAGTGGTCGAAAACACGGCCATCATGCGGTAGTAGTCGCGTGTCGGCACGGGATCGAACTTGTGGTCGTGACATTTGCAACACAACATCGAATGAGCAAGAAACGCTTGGCCGACGGTGTCGGTAATGTCGTCCAGCCATTGGCCGCGAGTCTCCTTAAAGACGCTCATGCCGGTCTGTTCCCAAGGCCCCATCCGCAGGAAGCCGGTCGCGATCAGATTCTCGACATTCGCTTCGTCGATCTCGTCACCAGCGATTTGCTGCCGAACGAATTGGCTGTACGGTTTGTCTGCGTTGAACGAACGGACGACATAGTCGCGGTATCGCCATGCGTTGGGGCGACTGTAGTCGTTGGCAAATCCAGCAGTGTCGGCATAGCGGGCGACGTCCAGCCAATGCCAACCAAAGTGCTCGCCGTAGTGTGGCGACGCCATCAACTGCGCGGCGAAGGTCTCGACAGCGGCATCAGGGTTCGATTCGTAGGTGGTCGTGAACTGCTCAACATCGCTTGGCGAAGGCGGCAGTCCCGTCAGCCCGAAACTCATTCGCCGGACTAGTGTGTGTGCATCAGCGGGCGGCGCGGGCGCGAGTGCTGCGTCAGCGAGCTTGCGGTTGATGAACCAGTCGACCGGATGATGTCCGTCAGGCACTGCATGTTTCTCGATCGGTCGATAGGCCCACAGCTTGTTGGCCTCATAGCGACGGTGCTGCCATTCGTTGGACAACGCACGCGATACCAACACTTGCTCGCCTTCGGCATATTCCTGCTGGATCAGTTTGACGCGTTCGTCGTCTGGCCACGGTGCCCCGGCGTTGATCCAGTCGCGTATCCACCACTGCTGTTTCTCAGATAACTGATCCGCCTCTTTCGGCGGCATCTCGTAACCTTCTTCTTGACGAGTCGTCGTGACATACAACATGCTGTGTTGACCATCGCCGAGAATGACAACGTCTTTCTCGAAAGACTCGCCACCGACGAGCAACGCGTCGCGTGACCGCAAGTCCAAGCCGCCCTCGATTTCTTCCGGATTCGCGCCGTGGCAGGCCAGGCACTTCTCAGCCAGCAATGGCTTGACGTGCAGCGCAAACAACTTCTCGCCCTCGCTGACCTTTTCAAGGTCTTCCGCCAGCGAGGCTGTTGTTGTGAATAAAAGTATCGATAGTACAACAAATGTTTTCATGGCATCGGAGTTGGATTGTGGCTAGAGATTGCTCCGGAAATAATGCCGACTTGTTCGTAGACGAGCTAAATCCTGTCGTAAACTCGCGATCTCATTCTAACCGATCTCAAGCCTGTCGACTTTAGGATGAGAGACACCCAAGAAAATTCGGACAATCTATCGCGAAAGTCGTTGAGAACTTGCAAATACGGCGAGGCTCCAGGCTGTCGAGTCTTGGAACAGGAGGAAACGAAGAGAACGGAGGGCAGAAAAGCAATTCGCGGCTCGATCTCCATTGCCTCGGTTCTCTCGTGTTCAAACAACCCGTATTACGATTACGCATGATTCGCTCCTGGCAGGATCAGACGACTCACGCCATCGACCAGTTTCATTTCGTGGAAGTTGATCACTAATCCGACAGGCACATCGAGCAGTTTCATATAGCTCAACAATTTGGCTTTATGGATAGGGAGAACTTTCTCAACGGCTTTTGCTTCAATCAGCACGCAGTCTTCAACGAGAATGTCGAAACGAAGTGGTTCTTCACGGGTGAAGCCCTTGTACTCAATGACGACGGACTTCTGACTTACGCATGCGAGGTTTCGCAAGCCAAGCTCCTTCATCAAGCACCACTCATAGATCGACTCAATCAACCCCGGTCCTTTGTCACGGTGAACTTCGATCGCGCCACCGATGATTGATTCGGTTAGACCGGAAGCTTTTTCAAAAAGTGGATGCATGGCTCTGGCTTTTTTACAGGAGGGAACAGAGGAAACGGAGTATGTGGATCGAGAGGCCGCTGTCGTCGACGACTCGCGTCGTGAATCTCCGTTCCCTCCGCTTTCTCCTGTTCACAATTACTTCCGTTGTAACTTCCTACGAAGTATTTTGCAGAAGACGACTCGCTGGAGCAACGTACGATGCTTGGCTCTGGCAGTAAGCAGGATAACACGAGCTAGAGACGGTTTCGATATTCAATTCCTATGGCGTTGCCAGAATCCTTATGGAATCGCCAGAGATGCCATTAGCCTCATCTCCGTTCCCTCCATTTTCCCCTGTTCACAATTTCATCTGTCACCGACGTGGATCTGGCGGAACAAATGCTTTGGGCTGCCGGACATTGTGATCCGGAAATCGTCCGTCTGTGCCTCCCGCACATAGAACGGACACGTGATGATCCGTGGTGGAATTATATTCTCATGCACGCAACGTTGCCCGAATGTGTCAAGCTGATCCTCGAGCACGGAGTTGATCGTGATGTCGCCAGCGGCGATGGGCGGACGACGCTGCACCATCTCGCGACGGTCGACAGGCCGGAACGGGAAGGCCTTGCCTTGGCTACGATGCTGCTCGATGCCGGCGCTTCGCTAAGTCGGCGCGATCTACTGCTCCAGTCCACGCCGCTCGACTGGGCTTGCCGTTGGGGGCGAATCGGACTCGCCGAGCTGTATTTGGCTCGCGGTGCAGACGCCGTGGAGGCAGACGCCGAACCCTGGTCGACGCCGTTGGCTGGGGCTGGGAAACGCGGATTTGTCGAAATCGCAAAGCTCCTCTCGGAACACGGAGCGAGAGAGTAGGCCCCCCCACCCTCGCAGGCTCGCGATTCTTTGGCACAATAACCCTTTCAATAGCGCCCATCGGGATCGAAGGAACTCATTCAATGCCAGATTCTGTTGAACTACGGATCGAAGAACTTCGCGAACTGATTCGAAACCACGACCGCTTGTACTACGTCGAAGCTGCGCCGCAGATCAGCGACACCGAATACGATCGATTAATCAACGAGTTAAAGGAACTGGAACGCGAACATCCCGATCTCATTACAGTCGACAGTCCGACACAACGAGTTGGCGAAAGGCCCGTCGACCACTTGCCCGAAGCCGCACATCGGCTGCCGATGCTTTCGATCGAGAATACTTACTCGATCGAAGAGGTGCAAAAGTGGGCCGACCGGACGATGAAGTCGCTGGAGGGCGAAGCGATCGAGTGGGTCGTCGAGCTGAAGATCGACGGTGCGGCGGTATCGCTTATTTACGAAGACGGTGTCCTGGTGCAAGGCTTGACTCGCGGCGACGGAACCACCGGCAGCGACATCACTCACAACGTCCGCACGATCGGCGATGTCCCGTTACGGCTCGTCGGTGACAAGGTGCCCAGTGTGCTGGAAGTCCGCGGCGAGATCTATATGACGAACACCACGCTCGTCGCGCTGAACCAGCGGCAACAAGACAAGGGAGAGTCGTTGTTCGCCAACCCGCGAAACGTCGCGTCAGGCACGATAACGATGCTCGACCCCCGGATCTGTGCCGAGCGTGGATTGAGGATGTTCTGTCATGGGGCCGGTTACTGTGAAGGAATCAGGGCTACGAACTACATCGACTTCTTGCGCGAGATCGGCAGCTACGGCCTGCGCCCCACGCCTCACGTTGCGGCATTTCCGACGATCGCTGCGGCGATGGAACATGCTGATGACGTGATCGAACAGCTACACGAATTGGATTTTGAAGTCGATGGCCTGGTCATCAAGATCAACAGCTTCGACCAGCGCAGCCGGTTGGGAACGACCTCCAAGAGTCCCCGCTGGGTGATTGCTTACAAGTGGGAGAAGTGGGAAGCGACGACGCGATTGAACGAGATTCGCGTGCAAGTCGGCAAGACGGGAGCCATTACGCCGGTCGCCAATCTGGAGCCCGTTGAACTCGATCGCACGATCGTAAGCCGCGCCAGCCTGCACAATGCCGACGAAGTACGACGCAAAGATGTGCGAGTCGGTGACATCGTCGTGGTTGAAAAGGCGGGCCGCATCATCCCTCACATCGTGCGAGTCGAGAAGCATGAGCGGAAGACGGATCTGCCGGTGTTCGAGTTTCCCACGCACTGTCCCGAATGTGAGACTGCATTGGTACAGGACGAAGGCGGCGTCTACATTCGTTGTCCGAATTACGTTTGCCCTGCACAAGTGAAGGAACGGATTCGCTACTTCGCCAGTCGCAAGGCGATGGACATCGAAGGGTTGGGCGACAAGCTCGTCGATCAATTGGTAAGCGGCGGGCTGGTCGTCACCTATGGCGACCTGTACCGGCTGAAGAACCGCAAAGCGGACCTGCTCTCACTCGAGCGCATGGGCGAGAAGTCGGCAGATAACTTGCTGCAAGGCATCGAAGCCAGTCGCGAGCGAGGGTTGGCACGGCTGTTGAGTGCGCTGTCGATACGCCACGTCGGCACGACCGTCGCCCGAGTGCTGGCGAATCATTTCGGGTCCATCGACAGACTCGAAGGGGCCTCGGTCGAGGATCTGGCCGACGTCAACGAAATCGGCGGCACTATCGCAGACAGCGTTTTTAGTTTTCTGCATAGCGATCACGGAAAGGCAATCGTCGATGATCTACGTGGCTTAGGCATCAAGATGGAAGCCGACCGGCCCGTACTCGCGAGCGACAAACTGAGCGGGAAGTCGTTCGTTGTTACAGGCACACTCGTCAAATTCACGAGAGACGAGATTCACGACCTGATTCGGCAGCACGGAGGCAAAGTGTCGTCAAGCATTTCCGCCAAGACAGACTATCTTGTAGCGGGCGATAAGGCCGGGAGCAAACTTGCCAAAGCCGAAAAACTTGGCGTGCAGGTGCTGACCGAAGATCGGTTTGAGGCGATGATCCAATAGGGGGAAAGAATTGGACCAACGA
The DNA here is from genome assembly GCA_963204995.1 of Planctomycetota bacterium. Lineage (GTDB taxonomy): Bacteria > Planctomycetota > Planctomycetia > Pirellulales > Pirellulaceae. The sequence continues at coordinate 7,220 of CAUJKL010000893.1, forward strand.
ATATAGGGAGACGACGAATTTCGGAGGAGCTGTGCGTCTGCATTCGCCGTCTCCTTATAATATTCGTTGGTCCCCTAAACCTGTCGTCACCTGGAAACTCGCTGCCCATTCTGCCATGATCACCGCGTTTGACTATACTAGAACACTCGCGTTGACAACCTCGGTTCGTCCGCGGCGCGAGTCACTGTCTAACTATCGAGGCGTTAAGAGCATGAAACGATTTTCCGAGCATATCCATCATCCCCGCCACTACCTGCGAGCGTCGGTAGTGCTGGTTTTCGCGTGTGCGGGATCGCAGATGTCTGGCACCACGACGGCGGCCGAGCGACCCGATCCACTCCCTATCCCGAATTCCGACGCCGCTTCCGAAGCCGAGATGAAGCCCTACACGGAGTTGGTCGAACACGCGAACGCCAAGATCGAAATGGTGGCGATTCCAAGCGGCAAGTTTATGATGGGCAGCCCGGCAACGGAGGCCGATCGTAACGACGACGAAGGGCCGCAACACGAAGTTGCGATCGACGCGTTCTGGATGGGCAAGTGCGAGATTACTTGGGACGCTTACGAAGTCTGGATGTCCGATCTGGATATCTTCCGCCGAACCGCACTTGGCATTGAATCAAACGCTCGCGACAAGGCAGCCGCCGAGTTTCAGCTGAGCCAGCCGACCGAACCGTATACCGACATGAGCTTCGGCATGGGCACTCGGGGCTATCCGGCGATCTGCATGACCCAACATGCGGCACGTACCTTCTGCAAGTGGCTGAGTGCCAAGACTGGACGCTACTACCGGCTGCCAACAGAAGCCGAATGGGAATATGCCTGCCGTGCGGGGACGACGACCGCGTACTATTTCGGAGACGACACATCGCAACTTGAAGAACACGCTTGGTTCTACGACAACAGTGAAGCCTACGCGAAGGTCGGCACGAAGAAGCCGAATCCGTGGGGATTGCATGACATGCATGGCAACGTTTCGGAATGGGTGCTTGATCAATACATCCCTGACTTCTACGCCAGCGAAGCCGCTCGCGCGAAGCAGCCTTTGGCGATTCCCACGACTGTCGACCCGCGTGTTGTGCGGGGTGGCGGTTGGGATGACGATGCCGATGGCCTGCGGAGCGCGGCGCGGATCGCGTCCAGCCTGGAATGGAAGCAGCAAGACCCGCAGCTGCCGCAAAGCATTTGGTATCTGACGGATGCGTTGAGCGTTGGCTTCCGCGTCGTCCGCCCGCTGGTCGAACCTTCCGAAACCGAAAAGGCCGCCAAATGGGATAAGGCGGACCCACCGCAAATCGACGAAGCCGAGTGACAACGCGACTGGATTAGCGCACAATATTAGCCGCCGTGTGCCACTGGTACTGACAGTGCGATTCGGTTGCAGCACTGGCACAGCCTGTGGCACACGGCGTACCCAACCCTCGACTCTCAACCCTCAACTCTCAACTCTCAACTATCTCCCACCTCTGAAAGGCCGAATCATGACTGACACATCGAAACCAGTTTCGTCCCGTCGCGATTTTTTGAAGAGCAGCGGCACCATCGCGGCTGCCTCCGCGCTCGTGGCCGGAAGCGTCCCGCACGTCCACGCGGCAGCTGACGGCACAATCAAAGTCGTCTTGATTGGATGCGGCGGTCGCGGAACCGGCGCCGCTGCCAATGCCCTTCAAGTACAGAACGGACCCACGAAGCTTGTCGCCATGGCCGACGTGTTTCAAGATCGGCTTGACATCAGCTATCGTAGTCTCTCGACTCAGTTCCCCAATGAAGTCGACGTGCCCAAGAATCGTCAGTTCATCGGATTCGAGTCGTACAAAGACGCGATGGATTGCTTAGATCCTGGTGACATCGCCATCTTCACGACGCCGCTGGCTTTCCGCTGGGTGCATTTCGGTTATGCGATCGACAAGGGACTGAACGTCTTTATGGAAAAGCCGCTCACGGCGGATGGTCCGAGCAGCAAGAAGATGTTCGAGCTGGCCAAGAAGGCCGAAGCGAAGAATCTCAAGGTCGGTGTTGGTTTGATGTGCCGGCACTGCAAAGCTCGTCAAGCTTTGGCAGACAAGATCCACGATGGCGAGTTGGGCGATGTGTTGACGCTTCGAGCCTATCGGATGGCTGGTCCCACCGGTTCGGCTGCCGTCGGCCCGGCTCAGGATGGGAAAAGCGATCTCGAATGGCAGATCCGCAATTTCCACGGCTTCTTGTGGGCCAGCGGCGGTGCGGTCAGCGACTTCTTGATTCACAACATCGATGAAGGATGCTGGGCCAAGGGAGCTTGGCCGGTCATGGCACAAGCGATCGGCGGTCGACACTATCGAGGTAACACGATCGACCAGAACTTTGACAGCTATGCGATCGAATTCACGTTCGAGGACGGAACTAAGTTGTTTGTCGATGGCCGCACCGTGCCCGGTTGTGCCAAGGATTTTGCGACTTACGTTCACGGCACCAAGGGCTCGGCGGTGTTCTCGTCGGCAGGGCACGTTCCCGCACGCAGTCGCATCTACAAAGGTCAGAACTTTGTGAAGGAAGATTTGGTATGGGCTTTCCCCGATCAAGAGCCGAACCCTTACCAAGTCGAATGGGAGGATCTGGTCAGCGCCATCAAGGAAGACAAGGCATACAACGAAGTCGAACGAGGCGTGAAAGCCAGCT
>CAUJKL010000894.1 GCA_963204995.1 Planctomycetota bacterium
ATCGCCGCATCATCCACAATCGCAACGCTGACGTTCGCCGAATCGACCGATTCCCCACACAGGACGACTTGTACCGCCTGTCGAACTAGGTCAGCATCGCAGGCGTGTTTCGATTGCTCGTTGGCGATTTCGACCTGGATCACGTTCGCACCGACGAAACGGCTTTGCCCGATTGTTGGCTGGGGTATTTCACGCGTCCATGATACACGGCCGTGAGCGATTTCACGATGCTGTCTTCGATGATCGCCAACTCGCGAAGTGTAAGACTGCACTCGTCAAACTGACCATCGAGCAATCGCTTCATGGCGATTTCATGTACCAGGTGCTCGATGCGGGCTGGCGCGGGATCGGTTAATGTACGGCAGGCGCTTTCACTGGCATCGGCCAGCATCATGACGCCGGTCTCTTTGATCTGCGGCTTGGGGCCTGGGTAGCGGAAGCTCGTTTCGTCGACTTCGCTGGCATCGGGATCGGCTTCACTTTGCTTCGCGGCTTGATTGTAAAAATACTCGACGAGCGTCGTACCGTGATGTTGTTCAATAAAGTTGATGATCGATCGTGGCAGCCGATGCTGTCGAGCCAGGTCAGCCCCATCTTTGACGTGAGCGATAATGACCAGCGTGCTCATGGCAGGCATTAGCGAGTCGTGTCGATTGCCGTTTCCGCTTTGGTTTTCGACAAAGTAACCCGGCTTCAACATTTTCCCGATATCGTGGAAATACGCACCAACCCGACACAAGAGTCCATTGGCACCAATGGCCTCCGCCGCCGCCTCGGAGATCGAAGCAACATTGATCGAGTGGTTGTAGGTTCCCGGAGCGCGGCGCACCAACTCTTGCAACAACGGATGAGCGGCATCGCCGAGCTCCAATAGGCTGATGTCCGTTTGAACATCGAACAGCTTTTCAATGAACGGCAGCAGCCCCGTCATCAACACGCCTGCCACCAAGGCACAGAAGCCAAACCACAGGGCACCGATGGCGAGCCACACAGCAAAGCCTCCGACCGGCGATGCACCCAAGGTATCGAGCGTGCCGCCTCCAGACCAGCCGAATGCCTGACCAACGAGCGTTCCGACGCCCAGTGTGGTGAGGGTTGCGACGAGCGCTGTCCCGATGCCAACATAAATCAGCTTGGTCCGACTGCGAATTCGTCCAACGAGCAATATGGATGATGAAAAGGCAGCAACGAAGATTACAAACTCGGGCAAAGAATTGCCGTTGGCGAGCGTGACGACCAGCGCGACGACCGCCGAGAGCAGCAATGCGAGTTCACGACGATATGCAATTGCGACCGTCATCCCGAACAGTGTTATCGGAATGATTTCAGCCCGCCAACGATCTTCCGCCGCAATATGGCAGAGCACGACAGTTGCCACCGTCAGGCCTAGCATCGTTGCCAATCGACGAGTGTCCGTCAGTAATCGGCGCTCGTGAAAGTACAAATACGAACCACAAAGGGCGTACATCGCCATGTACATGCCGAAGTGAGCAACCGTGTGGCGCAACCGAGTTCCGAAACTGAGCGAACTCGTAATCGTATCGTGCTCCGCCCTCAGCCGCCCGACGTCGCGAACCGTCAATGGCATTCCCGCGACCGCCAAGCGATCTTTGACGTGATAGTTGATCGTCGCTTCTTCAATCGAGTCCACCGCTTTACGGCGTGCTTCGTTCGTCGCCTCAGTGTCCAGTTTAAGCGTGGTCGGGATGCGTTTTGCGTTTAGCCAATTTGTTACCAGTAACGCCATGGTATCGAGCTGGGCTTCCGGCAGTCCCGCCGCTTGAAACCCGTCATGAAGTCGCGACTTTAAGTTCGTCGTGGCCTGCGCGATACGCACATTCGCCACTTCAACTCGGTGCGTGACATCGGGGCGGCCCTTGGGATAGACTTCGAGCGACGTTTGACTTCCCTCTTCGAACTGGTGCTCTAGTTGAACAAGTAGACCGTCGCGTTCATAGTCGGCGAACGCGATCTGCACCGCTCGCTCGAACTTCTGCAGCTCCGGATCCTCCGCCAACGCGAGTTTAAAGTCCGTGAAGTACTGCGATTCTTTGTCCGGCGACTCGGTGGTCGGCAAAAACTCCTGCCAAGTCTTGCGTTCGTCTTCAGTGAGGCTTTCCAAGGCTTCACTGTGAATTACCTGAAAGACGCGATTCTTTAGCGCCTCGCGCAGTTCCACCAGGGGCTGCACGTCATGCGAATAAACGCAAATTGTCTGAGCCCGCGCTCGCTGCCGTCGCCGCTCGTTCTCGGGCACGTCTGGTTCGTGAGTCGTAAAGTCGATGCTCGCGACAATATCACGCGATGGGATATAGCCGCTCGTGAAGGCGAAAGGACGACTCCAGCCATGCGTGGCCGCCCACATGATCGTGGCCGCCAACACACACATACTGAGTCGCAACAAGACATCGCCACGACGCAGGTAAGTCCACGACTGCGAGATGTGGCCGGGAGGCAAGCGAATGCCAGATGCCAAGTCGGATCGTTTGCGGCGTGGGCTGCTAGTGGACATGGATTTTTAACGCCGTGCTTTCTTACCCCGAGGCTCGGGTTCTTCGTACGCTTCAACAATCGCTTGTACCAATCGATGGCGTACGATATCGGCTTTTGTGAGCTGGATCTGGGCGATGCCCTGCACGCCGCTCAGACGCGACATGGCGTCGATCAAACCGCTACGAGCATGTGAAGGGAGGTCGATCTGAGTGGTATCACCACCGATCACGATCTTCGAGCCTTCGCCCATCCGCGTCAGAAACATCTTCATCTGTCCGATCGTCGTGTTCTGCGCTTCGTCCAGAATGATGAACGCTTCGTTGAGCGTCCTTCCGCGCATGTATGCCAGCGGGATCACTTCGATCACATCTTCCGTCATGAATTGCTTGATTTGGTCGTAATCAATCATCTCATGCAATGCATCGAGCAACGGTCGCAGATAAGGATTGATTTTCGCTTGTAAGTCCCCCGGCAAGAAGCCCAGACTCTCGCCCGCTTCGACCGCCGGTCGAACCAAGACGATCTTTCGTACCCGGTGATGCTTCAAGGCTTCCACGGCCAAGGCGACCGCCAGGTAGGTTTTCCCCGATCCGGCTGGACCGATCGCCATGGTGATGTCGTGTTGACGAATCGCTTCGATATATCGGGCCTGTCCCGCCGTGCGAGCCTTGATGGTGCGGCCAGCGTGGATGACTTCAATGGGTTCCTTGGAATGAGCCTGGCCGTTGCCGGTCACACGCGAGAGGACTTCCGAGACGTCGTCAGGTGTCACGATCCCACGCCGCTCGACCAAGTTCTTAAGATGCTCGAGCACTTCCGTCGCCCGCGAGACCGCAGATTCCTCGCCCGAAATGTGGATCTTCCCATCTCGATGAGCGATCTTGACTTCGAGCGCATCGCGAACCGCTCGCAGATGCTGGTCACGAGCGCCAAACAGCAGCAGGACCATCTGTGGTTCGACCAGCGATAAAGTTGCTTCACACATAAAGAACGGCGAGGATTTCGTTCGCCGCAAGGATTGCCCGGACATCATCGGATACACAACTATAGTGAATCTTTGACGCACGAGACTAGCTGGAGTTCACTTGATCGTGCTAAGCCGTGTGATAATAGCGACTTAGTAAATCGAATTTAACGACGCCACATCGGCGGTTGATTCGCATTTGTCGGTTATGGGGATCCTCCGGTCTCCGGCATCTCACGTACATGAAGCGCGCTAATCGGCACCGACCCAGCGCGTTCACGCGCGATCGTAGAACGCTGCTGCAGTGGCCACGCTCACATTCGGCGTGAATTCTTATGCGTCATAACGAATACGCCGATCGGCCTTTCAAGTTTTGTCCGAATTCCCACACATCGGTTGGCCGCGCAGATTGCAATCGCCGAACGTCAGCCGCTAAGTTGATCGACGACGTGGCTACTTTCTGTCTTTTCGGAACAAGGGAAAATCTTGATGCTCCGCTGCCCAAAGCATTACTCACGAACCGGCTTTACTCTGGTGGAATTATTAGTCGTCATTGCGATCATTGGGATCTTGGTGGCGTTGCTTTTGCCGGCGGTTCAAGCGGCACGCGAAGCGGTTCGACGCGCGAGTTGTATGAACAACATGCGGCAACTGGGCTTGGCTCTACAAAACTACGAGTCGGCGTTGAACCGTTTGCCCTCGGCCGGGATCGACTATGGTTGGTGCCAGTATCCCGCGCAGCGTGGCGCTCGGGTGATTCACAATCTGAACGGCTTGGTCTTGATGCTGCCGTATCTCGAACAAAATGCAGCCTACGACCAGTTCGATTTCCGCCAATGCGCCGCCAACCACACCAGTGGCAACAACGTTTGCTGTAATCCGACGACGGCTGTCGGCATCCTAGCCGGTGATGCGGTCAGTTCGGGAAATGCCGACATCATTTCCCTGCGGCAGCAAGTACTAATCTGTCCTTCGGAAATTGGCGATCCGTTTTTAGAAGAGGGGGGACTGTACGGCATCAAGACGGGCGGCGGCAAGCTAGGAGCCAAAACGAACTATGATTTCAGCGTTAGTTCCGACTTGACATGCAACCAGTGGCGGACTGAATCGCCAAGTACGCGGCGAATGTTTGGCGAGAATAGCAACAGTCGGATGCACAATGCCACTGACGGAACAAGCAACACCATCGCGATGGCCGAATCGACCTACGATATTCAGAACGGTCGGGCGGCCGCGTGGGGATACCGTGCTTGGGCCATGCCTGGGATCGACATCGGTGCCTATCCGATTAACAAATGGGCACCTACCGGGATATTTAACCGCCCAAAACGCGGCCTGCTCCTCAGTTGGGGGCACCCGGGCAGCCTTCATCCCGGCGGTATGCAAGTGGTGATGGTCGACGGTTCGACACACTTTATAGCCGAAACGATCGATCGCGTGGTCCAGGAACATTTGGCAGCGGCTTCGGACGGCTTTCCGGTATCACTTCCGTAGGGTGCGTGGAACGCACCACCTGCGACTGGTTGTGGTGCGTTTCACGCACCCTACGATTTCTTCACAGTCATTCATGTCACTTCGTGGCACCATTAATGATTTTCGGACCAGCCTCTCCGGGTCTTGCTACGGCAAGTTGTGGGGCTGTATGTCTGCCGTAATCGCATTCACAGCAGAGGGAGTCGCAGTTCGTGGCAAGGCCCGCGAAGGATTCCCTTATCTTTCTCCATGGACTCCTGAATTGTCATACGACGATGTGTGGGGCCTTGCTTGATAACCGTCGACTAGCAGAGCAACAGGCTCAGAACTCCTGATCCGGCGGAAAATACCGTGAACCATAATTCGTGGTCGTCTTGAATTCGTGGGGTCAAACCGGCTGACCCCACGAATTCAATCCGACCACGACGGCTCATGCAGCAAGGCACGTTTGGGCGACGTGTCGTTGGGCAACAGATTTCGCTTGTGGACTCGCAGAAAGATTCGCTTGCTCTTCTCATCCACTGCCCCCCAAGACCAACCCGCATTCACCAATGGCGCTCTGAGGATCTTCTCGAAGAACTCCTTCGTCTTCATTGCCACACCTTGCCAATTCGATTAGCCGCAGTTGTGCCGCTTACTATTCATACTCGAAACACTTTCATCACCTCATCACCAAGATGGTTGATCACCTTCACGGCGATGCGACCGGACATGGGTTTGTCGAAGGGGCGGGAGGTGTCGCTGTGGAGGGACTCCCAGGCTTCTTCGTTGATCTCGGCTTTGAGCGTGGTCTTGAGCGACTTGTACGGATCGTTGGCCCCCAAGAAATAGGCGTGTCGCACGAAAAAACTCTCCTCGTTGTAGTCGGTGTCCAGGAACCAGCAGGCGATGCCGTCGGCGTTGTCGCTGACCACTTCGCCCGATTGCGGCTTGAAGACATCGACACCGTTGATCTTCACTTGCACCTGACCGAGCTTCTCGGAGGGCAGGATGTCGATGTCGGGTTCGCCGAAGATCACGAACAGGTTGCCCTTGCCCGTGTTCTTCAAGTTGTCGGCCATGTGCAGATCGGCGTTCATGCGGGCCTTTAGGATCGGGATTGGGCCGAGTTTGTTGAAGTCGGTGGAATGTGCGTCGAAGTTGAAGGCGCACGCGACCAGGACATCAAACCTGGCTTCGCCGGCTTCCCTGGCTGCGGCGGCGAGATCGGCGCGGGCGACGGTGCCGAACTCGGGGCCGATCAGGATGGCTGCCTTCTTCTCCTTGTCCGATTCGCCTTCGACATAGCGGCCTTCCGCGCAGATGTAATTCCCTGGCCAGCCGGTGATCGACGTGAATGTGATCTTGTCTTCCTTGTGAGCTTGTTGGACGCCGGAAGTTTTGAGGTTTTCCAAGATCATCGACGCGAAGTCCTCGGCGGAGCTGGTGTAACCAATTGCGTTTTCGGCGACGATGGCATAGTGATCCGATTGGACGGGCTCGCGCGCGGCGGAGCTGGTTCCTCGCTTACGCGTCGGGTTGGGATGGTCGATCAGTTCGTCGTCTTCGTCGACGGCCAGCACGCGGTGAGGCGAGAGGCTTTCGACGGTGAAGGGGCCGGCCACGCGGACTTTGGATTTGTCTTCGTACGGTTTGTCGTACAGGTATTCAGAGTCGGCCTTGGCAGCGATCGAAGCATCGATTTCCTGCTGCCGAGCGATCCGCTGCTTCCACCATTCGGCGTGAAGTTTCTTGGCCTCTTTGGACCAGTTCTCGTCCGCTTCACGGGGAATTTCCCATTCCTCGAACGGCGTCTTGCGTTTTGTCAGAGCTGAAAGCTGACCGCTGATCGCCGATAGCTTCTCTTGAAACTTGTCCCAGATCACGTCGATCTCGGCGTTATTGGCGATGGATTTGAGCGTGATGTGCGGGACTCGCTCGTAAACGAATCCCTGCCGGATGTTGCCATGCGTGGGAGCGTCGCTGGGAGCCGAGCGAGTGACTTCGGCTTCCTTGCGTTGCCCGTCCCGGCTGTCGGCCAGCAGGTAGTACGGATAGCGAGCGCCCATGATGCGAGCGCGGGCCAGCGCTAGTGCGACGCGCGACGTATCAATCGTGATCCACCGCCGGCCCCATTGTTCGGCAACGTAGGCGGTCGTGCCGGAGCCGCAAGTTGGATCGAGAACCAAGTCGCCGGGATCGGTAGACATCAGAATACATCGCTCGACGACCTTTGTATTTGTCTGCACGACGTAAACTTTTTCATCTGTAAACGCTCCCGTCTGTGTGTCCGTCCATACATTGCTAAACTTCGACACGCTGAAGTCGTCAAGAAAGCGAACATACTGGATGGAACGCGGCGTTGGACTGGCGACTCTATTCGCACGAATCAGCCGCTGCATTCCGTCTTGGTTGGTTTTCCAATAACCGCGTCCTGGACGGAAGCTTTGCCCACTGAACCCAACTGGAAATGCAGAATTCTCGCCACCGCTTTGTGAAGTGAGGTTGTCGTTTCGCAATACCCTTGCGTCCGGGGGAATCACGGATTCGTTCGCTCTTTCTTCTGCGGTCATTGAGCGGCGATCGAATGGTGATAGTTCCAATCGTCGATACCGCGCACCAACATCATCGGCTAATGTCTTTCGCTTATAGGGCTCCCGATATTTGAGTGAGTCCCTCTTCTTGGCATACCAGATCAGATAATTGCATGAGGAATCCAAATACTGATCACCCAGCCCGGTCGTCGTCCGAAACGAAATCTGCGAAACACAGTTGTCCTCACCAAACAACTCATCCATCATTGCACGAACGCGATGGACATTCTCGTCGCCGATCTGAACAAAGATTGAACCTGACTCGATGAGTAGATCACGGGCGACCATTAACCGATCCCGCAGATACGTCAGATACGAATGAATCCCATCTCGCCACGTATCGCGAAACGCTTTCACCTGTTCCGGCTCGCGGGTGATGTGATCGGTCTTGCCGTCCTTCACGTCGCGGCTGGTCGTGGACCATTGAAAATTGCTGTTGAACTTGATGCCGTAGGGCGGGTCGATGTAGATGCACTGGACGCGGCCGCGCAAGCCTTCGCGTTCGGCCAGCGACGCCATGACTTGCAGGCTGTCGCCCAGAATCATGCGGTTCGTCCAATGCGCATCGTGCTGATAGAACTCGGTCGATCGGGCCTCGTCCGGCAAGCCGTTGAAGTCCGCAAACAGATCCAATTGCTGCTTCTTGCCCTTCGCCTCGTCCTGTGCCGTCTGGCGCAGCAAGTCGTCAATCAGTACCTTGGGATGGACCTTCTCCTGGATGTACAGCGGCGGCGCACCGACAATCAGATCGGACCAATCCTGCTCGTCCTTGCCGCGCCAAACCAACTGCGGATCGAGATCCCGATTCCGCCGCTCGTAAGCCACCTGGATCGGCGTCTTGTCCGCTTGGCTGACAATCGACTCCAGCTCCGCCGTCGGGATGTTCTTGCGTTTGTCGTCGCCATGCTTGATCGTCTCGACCGACTTCGCCGCCGCCTTCTTCTTCGTTGCTCGCTTCTTGGCCATCCTGGACGTAACCCTTCCTATTTTGATGTAACGCTTGGCGCTTCGTCCGCTTAGCGCGATTTAGCCGACTTTTCGCTGTCTATCCGGACACGATGTCCGCATTCGTGTCCGGATAACCAAAAACAGGGCCATTTGTTGCCGGAATCCGGACACGATGACCGGATTCGCGACCGGATAAAGGCCCAACTCATACGACTTCATACTTCGTTGCTCTTCCGGCCCCAACCTTTCGAGTCAGTCCCAATTTGACAAACTGTTGAAGGTGGCGTCTTGCGGTCCGCTCATCCAGCTTCATCGCAGATGCATATTGCGGTGTGTTCGCAACACCCGTTCTGGAAAGCCACTGCCATCCAGCCTGTTCCGATTCGTTCATTTGCGTCAGGATTTCGGTTGGCAGCGCTCTCAAACGACTTTCGGCGGAAGCGAATAGTGAAAGAACGATGTATGGCGGGTCTTGTGCGAAACCGGGAGTCGGCAGGCCGGAATCAGTTGCCCGCTTCCTCATCGACTTCAGGCCAAGACCTCGCTCTTCCGCCAGCCCCATCTTCGCAAAGACGAAATGCAGGACCGGATTTCGACTGAGCATGGGGGCAGTGAAGGATTGGATCTGTTCGAACGTGATCGGCGGGACGGGCTGACCAGGGCTGCGAATCTCAATCTTGTTGGCGTCCACAATGAGTTGGCATTTGGCCCCTTCGATTCCATAGTCACGATGGACGATGGCATTCACAACACCTTCGCGGATGAGTTCAAAAAGCGGATCTGACTTCTCCGCGCGAACGGCGTCGCGCCGATCGATCACGTTCGGCAACTTATCGCGAAGCCAATTGAGAACCGCGTTGGGCACCAGAACCTGCGGGCCATCAAAATCACGTACCTCTTCAGTTCCATCAGGATAGTGAATCGTGGCTAGCAGCCCTGCTTGCGGTGTCGACGAGCGTGGCTCCTTACCAAACAAGAGATTGCCGAATCCACTCGGTCTCAATGACTCGCCATCCAGTTTGAGCACACCTTGCTGTTCAAGGCGTTTTTGAAACTCTGGTGATTCAATCGATTCTGCGATGCCAGCCGCCTCGCGGTACGCTTTTAGCGCGTCGATCGATAGATCTGTCCAGTCAACTGCCGGACGGGACGCTTCCAGCGGTGATAAGACAACTTCCTTAGTCTGCTTCGCTTCAGCAGCGCGATCCAACGCTTGCTTCAGAAACTCTTTGTTCTCATCTTGTATGATGTCCTGAAGATCACGATCAAACATGTGAACTTCGACGCCGTTGTTGCTGAGGAACTCGATTCCCTTTCGCGCAACAGTCGGATCGGGGTCTTCGATTCCGACCCAGACTCTCTTGATCCGCGCCAATACGATCCTTTCGGCACATCCGAGCTTCGGGTGCTTTCGCGCGCCCGGGGCGCACGGCTCAAGGGTGGCGAACAGGACGCACTCGTCTAATGCCCGGTCACGATTCTTGCGTTCGAGCAAAGTAAACTCTGCATGGTCACCATCACGTAGCTCGCCACGAAACGCGGTCGTAAGGCGATCCCCGCGGTCGGGCATGCGATCTCCAACGTGGAGCAATACCGCCCCGACCTTTGGCGAGACCTTGCCATCGTCTCTCGATTCGGGGATGGACTTTCGCATTTCTTCAATCGCCCGTTCCATTATGGCTCTCGGTTTGAACTCGATCATTCGACAACCTCCGCCACCCGCATGACCGAATCGACCATCTTGTTGAACTCCGCTTCGACCTTGTCCTTAAAGTCTGCTTCGATCTGGTAAACGTCGCAGAACTCGACGAACTGCCAGCGACCATACTTTCCCGAGTTGTTGACAGCCGGCACCCAGTAAACTTCCATCGTCGCTGCCTTTTCCTTGGCGTCTTCACCGCGATAGCCTTTGATCTCGACGATCAAGTTCAAGTAGTCTGGCTGGCCATCTATCTCCTGTCCATCGTCAACTTGAACAATGAAATCTGGGATGTACCGTTTCGACTCCGATCCCATGCGATACGGCACTTCCAGCCCAAGACTGTGATTCTTGACGTACGCCTTAACCTTGGGATGTGACTCGGCCACGCGACAGAACTCGGCCTCCCAATGGCTATCAAGGATCACCCAGTTCACATGGCAGCGGCTCGCGTCGGTCTCCCAGCGATCACGCTTTGATGTAGTGAAGCTGACATGGCTCGTCGAACCAGTCGGGTTGTACGGATCGAAGACTGCCTTGACCGGTCTCGTGCCAATCAGTGACCGCGTAATGCCCGCCGTGATTTTCTCACAGGCCGTATCGGCCAGCTCTTGGTACATGAGTTGTGCCGGATACGTTGAACCCTTGCATTCGAGGCAGCCGTCCATCCATTGGCGCGTGATTCGCTTCAGCTTGCCGAACAAGTGCAATTCGGGCTCGTCGCCTGGATCGCGAAACTTGGTATACAGCAGCCGCTTCGTCAGATTGAACAGTACCGACGAGCGACGCATGTCTTCCAGGTGTTCGAGCTTGAGGTCGACTCCCTCGCCGATGATGCCCTGATTCTTTGTAATGGTCGGGCCGACGAGTTCCGGGGTGAGTGTGAGCACCGAGTTGTCGTTGAATTCCGCCGTCAGTTGCTCTTCCGGCAACTCGACTCGATAGCCTTGGAGGCGTGGAAAGCGAATCTCCAATTCATCGCGGTCGGGACGCACGGCTTTGACATGGATGGTCTCGCGCGGCGG
>CAUJKL010000895.1 GCA_963204995.1 Planctomycetota bacterium
CCGTCAGCTGTGCCGGTAAAGAGCTCTCGCACGAGATCCAGCGCGACAACTCGCTGACTCAAGAACAACTCGCCAGCTGGAGTCAGTATATCAGCGGTCGCTAGTAGCAAACGGTAAGCGAATGGTTTAGCGTTCACTTTGAGACTTTACGGTTTTGGCATTTCGTTCGATTGTAAACTCTCAAAGTTGTCAAAGAACATCCGAAATACCGTTTGGTGCTAGATCCGCCTGTTATCGATGTACCAGCGTGATGTTTCGCGTAAGTAGTCGTCCAACGATTTGGTAGGCGCGAAACCCAACTGGTGGCGAGCTTTCTGACTGGAACTAGCCCAGGAGCGGACGGTCCCTTCGCGCACTTTATCGAGGGTCAGCAGGCTGGGCCGCCCACTCAACTTCGCGGCCGTTTGTGCCGCCAAGCCCACGCACTTGGCAACCCAGCGCCACAGCGGCCAGACGAAAACTTTTTGATCCACCGATCGAGCAATCCGCAGGCCGAACTCCCAGTAATTCGGAAACTCTGAATCGTCGCACGCAATATAGTATCCCTCGGAACATGCGGGGTCCGGCCGCAACGTCTCGCCGCGTTCCACCGCTAATAGGATCAGCTGCACCAAGTCCTCGACATAGATCAACGACAGTGGCGGTGTGCGGAATCCGGCTACGACGTGTAACCGCCAACGAATGATCGAGCGAAACAAGTCGGCCAGATTCTGATCGCCAGGTCCAAAGACAATGCCGGGGCGGATGATGGTGATCGGCAGCCTGTCAGCTCGCTCGGTCAACAAAAGTTCGCCGCGCCGCTTGCTCCGCCCGTAGAACGAAATCGGATGCGGTGCGTGAGTTTCGTCACGAATAGCGACGCCCGCAGGCGGTGGACCCGCAGCAGCTACCGAGGAAATAAACACCAGCCGCGGTGGTTGCCGAATCGCCAGGCAGGCGTCTGCCAAGTGCGCGCAGGACTCGGCGTTGACTCGATTCAACTGCGTTTCATTGAGACCGAAGATCACGCCGGCTAAATGAATGACGGTATCGCATCCTACTAACGCAGCCCGGTACGATTCGGGCTCCTCCAGGGAACCTTGGACGAACTCGACCCCATCTGTGGGCAACGCATCAATACTGGAAGTCGCACGTATCAGACATTTGCAGTGCATTCCGCGCCGCACCAGTTCGCGGACCAAATGTGTACCGATGAAGCCGCTGGCTCCGGTCACGAACAGAGTATGCATAGAACATCGTAGCGAATTGAAGTAGCAACGAGATTACAGCTTGAAAACCAAGCACTGTGTCGTTGGCAAGTCGATCACTTCCTCGGGCTTGTCCGCGAAAAATTCGGTGAAAGCCTGTTCGACGCCTGCTAACAGCGAGTAGTCGTGCGACAACATCACGCCGCCATGCACCATCTTAGGATAGAAGTATTTCAGACACGCCAGCGTTCCTTCGTACAAGTCTACGTCAAAATGTGCAAACGCGTATGGTTGTTCCGGCACTCCAACCGCCGAATCGGGAAACAACCCCTTGTGATAAGAGACGTTCTCGTATTCGCGAAGGTACTGCTGCACGTTCTCCAGTCCGTAGGCATATTGGCCAACGCGATGCACTTCGCGATCTTGGGCCGCCGCCTCGGGCAATCCCTCGAAGGTGTCGAACAGGAGTAGCGGCTTGTCGCCTTTGACTTCGCATATCAGTTTCGCGGAGGCACCTTTGTAAACGCCTACCTCGGCGAACGCCCCGTCGTACTTTTTCGATTGAGCCTTGGCCAGCGAGTAGACAATGTATTGCTCGAAGGCGCTGAGCAGCGATCGTTTCTCGGCGTGGATTCCTCGCATGAGGCTAATCACTTCCGGATCCTTCCGCGCACTGAGCGAGGTGAATTGAAGGTTGGACCATGTCCGAAGCCCGAACGACTCCAACCAACCACCGCCAAGCTTTTGCACAAAGCGATTCTTCAGCCACATAACCATCACCTTCCGAGAGATCTTTTGTGAGACTCACATATACATTCGGCAACCGCACTAGCGCGGACCTTCCACCTTAGTTAACGAGCGGTAATCTTGCTAGAGATGGGAGACACAATCGGGCCTCGCCCAGCGGCCGAAGCGACCGAAAATACCGATTGCGCAAAGCCTGCCGGATCGTGCCGGATTCTCATCGTCGATCACTCCCGAACATATCGACCTCCCTCGTCCGTCAACTGGTGTTCCGATTTAACCCGTCGTCAACTGCGACGTGCAGTGGGGGCAGCGGGTGGCCTTGATCGAGATCTGGGACTGACAGAACTCGCAAGTCTTGGTTGTCGGTGCAGCCGGGGCCTTCTTCTCTTCGCGATCAACGAAAGATCGTGCCTTGTTCATGGCCTTGATCATCATAAAGATCGCAAAAGCAACGATGACGAAGTCGAGCGTGGTCTGGGCAAATGGGCCCCAAGCGACATAGGCTTCCTTGGATGCTCGGACGAGTTCGAGATTCCCTGGGTCGGGCTTCTCGCTGAGCCACAGGTACTTACTCCCCAAGCTCCCGCCGCCAGACAGCGATCCAACGACGGGCATGATAATGTCGCCGACCATCGACGACACAATCTTCCCAAACGCCCCGCCGATGATGATACCGACGGCCATGTCGATGACATTGCCCTTCATGGCAAACTCTTTGAATTCCTTGATCAATCCCATCGCTGATGCTCCTCGTTCAGAAAAAACAAAAAACGGTGATCCAACGCAAGGTCAGATCACCGTTTCGATAGCCAGATAGTTCACTTCCGCCTGAGAGGAAGAATCGGTTTCGTGTCAACTACGCACAAGTCTTGCAACCTTGACGACGATCGTCACAGCAGGTCGGCACCGGACAGCAAACCGTGACCGGTACTTGCGTGCAGACAACTCGCGGTACGCAACGTGTCACCGTGTAGGGCACCTGACGAGGCACGCACCGCGGTACGCAAATCGTCTTGGTGTAATGCACTGGCGTGCAAACCGTATAAGGCACTCGCTTGGTGCAAGTGATCTGCTCGTAACGGCACGTGGTGTAAGGCACTTGCTTCGTGCGGCACTCCTGGACCATGTGGCAAACACGATAGGTGCAAGTCTTGACGACTTGCTCGGGCACCATGCGGCAGACCTTGTAAGTGCAAGTCTTGACGACTTGCTCAGGCACCATGCGGCACTTGCGATAAGTCACCGTCTTGACACACTTCTCGGGCACCATGTGACAGACCTTGTACGTGCAGGTCTTGACGACTTGCTCAGGCACCATGCGGCACACCTTGTAGTTGATCGTCTTCACGCACTGCTCGGTCGTCATGTGACAGACGCGATAGGTGCAGGTCTTCGTATGCGTCTCTGGAACCATGCGGCAAGTCGTATAAGGAACTTGCTTGGTCACAACTTCTTGCTCATAGCGAACGCAGTTGATGACGCGTTCTTCAACTTCCGGTACCCACACCTTGTGGCAGATGCGCCGCGGTGGGCATTGAACTTCGACCGTGTGGCACTCGCCGGGCTGATAAATACAGCAGCAACGGCATGGATCCCAAACCCAGCAGCCTGGCTCTTGGATCACTTTCGTGACGACCGGGCCTGGGCATTCGGTGATCTGAGTATCCCAGTGTCCGCTGCAAACTTGAACTGTCTTCGTGTAGTGAACAGGACGGCAGATGGTCTGGCAAACATCACGGTAATGCGTTTCGTACACTGGCTTGCAAACCGTGTAGCACACGTCCTTCGTGCGCGTTTCCCAGACGGGCTTGCAGACCGTGTAGCAAATGTCTTTGCTGCAAGTTTCCCAGACCGGGCGGCACACGGTGTAGCACACGTCCTTCGTGCGAGTTTCCCACACAGGCCGGCACACGGTGTAGCAGATGTCTTTGGTGTACGTTTCGTAGACCGGCTTGCAGACGGTGTAGCAGACATCCTTGGTCCGCGTTTCCCACACGGGGCGGCAGACGGTGTAGCAGATGTCTTTCGTCCGCGTCTCATAGACCGGCTTGCAGACCGTGTAGTTCACGGTGCGGTAACAGGTCTCGTAGACCGGCTTGCAAACTGTGTAATTGCATTCTTTGAAGTGCGTCTCGCGCACGTTCTTCACGCAATCCACGGTTTGCTGATCGTAGACCGTGTCATAAACGGTCTTGTAGCAGGTGTACTGCTGTTGGTCATACACAACCTCTTTGCAAGTCTTCATGGTCGTGTAGCACTGTTGCTTCGCACAGCAATAGCTGGCTGGTGTGGTGCCTGCACAGTGGCGATAACTCGCCGCGCCGAAATAGGCACCCGATGCATCTGTTGCCGACAAGGCGGCCGCAACCACCACCAGCGTCAGCATTCCCTGAAGTGTTCTCATGTTCCGATTCTCCTCAACGACGTATCACAGTGAAGTTCATCTCGCCTGGCGTCACTCGCCAAGTCGGTCGGCCGAAACGCTCCGTCGCTAGGTTACCTGTCTGGCTAGGCAGGCGGGTTGTCATCAATGACGCGGTTCGTGAGCGATGGAAGTTTCCCTCCTCGCGCTCTTGCACTTGCCGGTTATCGTCATTCATCGTCAAGATGAGCCGATAACTTAAACTGGAAAGTGTGGGCCTCTTAGGCTGACTGTGTGATATAGGTGCTAAATAGCAACGTAGCTAATCAGTGAGTCTGTGATCTTTAGAGAATTGGTTCGATTGTTGGGGCAGTGAATCGATTGGCGCGATCGCAGCGGTTAGTCGGTACGGAGCTCGGTATCCACCAACCTTGCAGGGGTGCTAAGTTTGTTGAGTACCGAAGATTCTCCATTTCAACGGCAATTTTCTTGACGCGACACTTTTCACGACCTAGATACAGTTGTCACGTGGTGGCCCAGGGGCGTTCTGCGAGCAACCGCTGGTGGCCAGTTCAGACAACAATCTGTGCTGGTAATGAAACAGGCACCGTCAATTACGAGGGGTTCCAGAAAATGAGTCGTCAAAAATTCCAAGGGTTCACGCTTGTCGAAATCCTGATCGTCGTGGTCATCATGGCGGTCCTAGCTGCCGTCGTCGTCCCACAATTTGCCGGGTCGACCGACGATGCGAAGAGGAGTACTGCCGAGTTCAATCTCGGTAGCGTCCGTTCGATCATTCAAACGTTCCGAGCGCACCACGAGGGGATCAAGCCACCCTTCCCGTCCGGTGCCACGACGATCGAGGCGCTCACGAAAGAAACAAATGTTGCTGGTGTCGTCACCACAGGTGGCCCGCTAGGTCCATACCTAGTCAACATGCCAGAGAATCCCTATACGGGAAAAGCAACGGTCAAGGCGGTAACAACGCCGGGAACGGCACCAGTTGCCGCGAATGTCACGACAGGCAACGCGGGCGGCTGGATCTACGATTCATCGACCGGCAACATCTGGCTCGACTCGAACACGCTAGGCGAGTTTGCCTGGTAACCTGAACAGGGACCGACTCTGACGAACCCGGAATTGTGCGGCGAAAGCCCCTCTCGCAAATCGCGAAGGGGCTTTCGCCGTTCTTGAGATGAGCGCGGGCCGGGTGGTGGCTGTGGCGGAGTCTTCGACGCCACGGCTGATTGGAGATTGGAGTTCATGGTAAGCCGGGGCTTCGCGGAATCAGCCCCAGCCACCTCGTTCCATGAAGTTATTTCCTGGACGATCCTAAGTGCGTCGCAGGGTGCCGAGATGCTCGGCGAATACTAAAAGCGGCCCGACTTTATGGACTACCCGCGAGCGAGCGACTCCCGTTTTCTCGCGATCAATTCTAAGAGGGCCTTTTGCGGATCGGCGAACTTTTTCAAACCTTCTTCCATCAAGACCCGCTCAAGGCGATCAAAATCAACTTTGGCGTCGATCTCGGCGAGTATTTCGTCAGACGGAAAGTTCGCTACTTCGGCCGTGAACTCGCGTCCGCTGTCGAGGACGGCTTGGTTGGTCGCGGGAGGATTCGTTTGGATATCGCTGCCCGCGAAAGCAGCGACGTACTTCCAAGCCGGATCTTCCGGTTTCTTCGTTCCCGTACTGGCAAAGATAATCTCCTGGGCCAACGGGAGATTCTTGTCTTTCCAAAATGCGGTGTTGTCGGCCCACAAACGTTTGGCATTGACGATCCCGACTTGCCCTTGGGCTGCCGCAGAAAGCTCGGGGACGTGTTTCTCGGAATAGACGTCCAGCCGCGACACAAAGATGCTGTAGACGCTTTTGAAGTTCTGTAGCTTGCCGCAGCGTTGTGCTCCGCGCCACACAGCTTCGCGAGCTGCATGATACTGTCGCTTCGAAAAAATGAGTGTCACGTTCAGGGTGACACCAGCCGCTGCGAGATCTTCTAAGGCATCGAGCCCGGCCGGAGTGGCCGGAACTTTGATCATTCGATTATCGTGACCTGCTGCCCATTGCTTGCCGAGTTCCACATAGCGAGCGACGCGCTCGGCGTGTGGCGGACCAAGCTCCTGATCCTCCAAGAGCGGGTCGAGTTCGAAACTCACGTAGCCATCGTTGCCTTTGGTTTTCTCCCACACGGGGTGGAAAACCGCTTGAGCTTGCCGCACGAGTTGGTCGGTCATCGCCCACGCAATCGCCTCGTCATCTAATCCCTCGTTTCGGAACGCATCCAGCTGCTGGTCGAAGCGGCCGGTTTTCAACAGATCCGAGATGATGATCGGATTGGAGGTGGCACCGGTGGCACCGCGTTCGCGGTTCTCGGCGACCAGATCGGGGTCGATCGAGTCGAGCCACAACTTCGTCCCGGATGCTATCAGCGATTTCAGCGAATCAGCCACGCTCCACACTCCTTTCAAGACATGCCATGAAATCCGTGGCAAAGCCATGAGCGGCGAGCCATTCTGCGAAGGATAGCAAATCGAGGCGAGTTCACAAGCTGCGGAGTCTATACGGGCTGACAACCCTAGTGCTACTGTCGCGGTTGTGATGGGGTCGATGAAGACCTCAAGGTTCATCTCGCGGTGCTTCATCGTTCTTTTGCCGTAGACGCCCAGGTTACCGACCGTTAAGGTTTAGTTTTGACAAATCTCCAGGAACAGGCCGTCGCTGCAACGTCTTGTCTCAATTGGCTTTCTGAATGGCAATCAGGTTTTTTGACCGACGCTTAGCCTTCTTCGGCAATCGAGCCGTGCTGGTGCTGTGCGTGATTTTCTTTCTCGTTCCCTTCGCATTGCGCGGCGCGAGAATGGCGACCCAGCACCTTGAAAATAATATCAAGGACTGGCTGCCGAGCGATTTTCCCGAGACAAAAGATCTGGAGTGGTTCGGAAAACACTTCATCGGTGAACGATTCATACTCTTGACTTGGCCCGGATGCACGGAAGCCGAGCAGCGATACAAGCTGTTCACCGAGAAACTCGAACGCGAAATTGCACCCACTGCTGAAGAGATCGCACAGTTCTCGCCTGAAGAGTTGAAACACGAGCGAACGCGGCAAATGGGCGATCGGCTCGGCCTTTTTACGGTCCTCGTGCAGGATAAGAACAAACCAGATAAGTGGAAGTACGAGTATTACGAGGACTGGGGCGGACGTGGCGAAAAGTGGCTACAGGGTCATGGCGGTCAGTGGTACTTCATCACGCCGGCTGGCGAACTATACAAGTGGGATGGCGACGCGAACCTTAGCGACTTTGCTATCCGCTCGATTAAGAAGCATACCGGTGGCGAAATTGCAACGGGCGAGCTGATCGCTACGGTGGGCGAGTCGACCGAAGACATCCCGAACCCATACTTCGCAGATCCGCGTAAGTTGGCGGCCCGTTTCTTCAAAACCGTCCGCAGCGGGCCGCAGATGTTGGAAGAGCTGACATTCGAGAACGGGCCGTTGTGGCCTCGGACCACCGATGTGGCCGACGAGGACAAACCGCGAGTCGCTCGGCAGACCGCTTATGAACGCCTGACTGGCACGCTCTTCGGCCCCGCCATTCATCGAGGATTCAGTTGGGAGGCTCACGACTTTCGGCTCGCGTTGCCGGCGGAGACGATTGCCCAACTGCCGACTGACTGGGAAGAACGCTTTGAGGCATTCGTCGACCGGCTCATCGAGAACGAATACAAGGGCGACCGAAATCAGCTCGTTAATGCCTCGTCGGAGCAACAGACCGCACACTGGGATATGTTGTTTACGAAGCTGCGTGTCGATCCGCCACCTCGTCAGACCTGTTTGATTATCACGATGAGCGATTCGGGAAAGCGTGAGTTGGCTCGCGTGCTCGGTCGCCCGATGCTTGGCAAACCTCCCGGCAGAATTCTCGCACTTGCGATCAACGAATGCGGCATCAGTGCCGACGATTTGAAGATGGGTGGTCCGCCTGTCGACAACGTCGCCATCGACGAAGAAGGCACGATCACACTAGTGCGGCTCGTCGGCTTCTCCGCACTGATCGGAATATCGCTCTCGTTACTCTGCTTCCGCAGCATCAAAGTGACCATGATGGTGTTCTTTGTCGGTGGCGTGTCGGCAGTTGCCAGCTTGGCGATTGTGTTCTGGTCGGGAAGCATTCCTGGCATGGGCGCACTTTCGTCCGTCGATGCCGTCCTGATGTCGATGCCCGCGTTGGTCTATGTGCTAGGCCTGTCGGGTGCCGTTCACATCGTGAATTACTATCGCGAAGCCGTGGATGAAGAAGGAGTCGAAGGGGCCGCCGAGCGAGCTCTCGCCCACGCCTGGGGGCCGTGTACGTTGGCCGCGTTTACGACCGCCTTGGGTTTAATATCGCTCTACTCCAGCAATTTGATGCCGATCAAGAAGTTCGGCCTGTTCTCGGCGCTTGGCGTGATGGCCACGCTGAGCTTGCTGTTCTGCTACCTACCCGCCGCGTTGACGATTTGGCCTTTCATCACCAAGAAGCGGCTGGATGAAGAAGACGGCGTTACCAAGATTGTCGAGAACGTATGGCTCGCGGTCGGACGCTGGATCATCGGAAATCATTGGCTGGTGACGGCCGGTTGCTTTGCATTGATGGTTGCCGTAGGACTCGGTCTGACGAAGATCAAGACCGAAGTCCAACTCCTCAAGCTGTTCGATCCCGACTCTAAAATCATCGGCGACTACAACTGGCTGGAAGGCAACCTCGGCAAGCTCGTGCCGATGGAATTGGTCGTCAGCATCAAGCCCGAACTGATTCGACCCTCGCTCGAACAACTGAAGGCGATGTCGGAGAAGAATCCCAAAGCCTACGACGAGGCGACCTTTCAGCTAACCGTCCTCGAACGCATGCAATTGGTGGATCGCATCCAGAAGGTTTGCGAGCGCGAATTTGGCGAGGTCGGACGCGACGTGATTGGCAAGGGGATGTCTGCCGCGACATTCGTTTCCGACCTTCCTGGGGTGACTGACTTTCAAACGCGAGGTGCTTTCAACAGCCAACTCGAACGACAGTTGGAAAACCTGCCGACGGACTACGTGCGAACGGACACTCGCAACGAACTGTGGCGCATCAGCGAGCGATTGGGAGCCTTGAACGACGTCGACTATGGCCTGTTCGTTCACGAGCAGAAGGTTGCCGTGGAACCGGTTTTGAACGCCTATCGTTTTCGAGACAAGATTCTACGCGAGTTAACCAGCCATGCGAGCGGTGGTTTTGCGAGCAAAAAGGTACTATTCCTAGGCTTTCCTCTCGATACCGCGCAGAGCGAACCGGCAACCGCCGCGCAAGTGGAACCGCCTGCCGCCGTAGCACAAGTGGCTGAGATCGACCAAACGCGGATCTTCGGCGAGACGCTTCGCGAGTTGGTGAAGGAAGTGCGCTGCGCAACGGGAGCTGTTGACCCCAGCCTTCCGCATCCGGAAGGCTTGCCTCCGCTCGACAAGCTCGTCGGCGGCTGGGCTGATTGCGTTGTGTTGCTGCGAGATGATCCTGCCTATGACGTCGATGCACTCCGCGAGAACTCGAAGTTGTTCATCGACGCTCGCGATCACAAGTTTGAACTTGGCAAGTCGTTGACGGCAGCGGAGCAAGATGGTCCGATCCAGGTCGTTTACACGGGCGTTGTCCCGGTGGTCTACAAAGCCCAACGCACACTGCTGGATAGTTTGGTGGTGAGTATCGGTTGGGCATTCGTGATGATCAGCGCCGTGATGATGATTCTTCTACGAGATTGGCGGCGCCGCCTCAGTCCGTTCAATACGATCAACATTCCGGCCGGAACGACGGCGATGATTCCTAACGTGTTCCCCGTCGTCTTGGTTTTCGGTGCTATGGGGCATCTCGGAATGAAGATCGACATCGGCACGATGATGTGCGCCAGTGTGGCGATGGGTGTGGCGGTCGACGATACGATTCACTATTTGACGTGGTTCCGCATCGGCCTGCGCGACGGAATGACACGAAATCAAGCTATCCTCGAGGCGTATCGTCGTGTTGCGACGGCGATGACACAAACGACGTTGATCGGTGGACTCGGCTTGGCGGTGTTTGCCTTGAGCACGTTTACACCGACTCAGCGTTTCGGCGTGATGATGGTGACCTTGCTGGTAGCCGCATTGGCAGGCGATCTGATTTTACTCCCCGCGCTGCTGGCCGGTCCTCTCGGCCGTTTCTTTATGGTTGCTGCGGATGAACCTTCGGCTGAAAAAAAAACAGAGACCGAAGTAGCGATTGCTTCGAACGACTCGCCCGTGCTGGAGATCATTGAAGCTCAGACGCTCAATGAGGCAGGCGAAACAAGGCACTCGGCCACACGCGGCAAGCGGGGCAGCATCGTCCGCTCGGACAAAGAACACGGCTGGCCTCGGCACTAGCTTGTGAGTTTACTGGTTCAGTTTCTACTACTGCCAATGAAAATCCTCTCGCGACAAATCATGGGTGCAACGGACGGGCCGCACTTGCTCGTGACGGGTGGTGTGCATGGCGACGAGTTTGAGCCCATGGCGGCCATTCGCCGCTTGATGCGAGAAGTTGATCGGGCACAACTTCGCGGTCGGCTGACCTTGGTCCCAGTCGCCAACGAGGCTGCCTTCCTTCGTGGCACACGCACGGCCGCCGACGAGTTGGATCTCGCCCGAACTTGCCCCGGCAAGCCCGACGGTTCGATTACAGAACAAACCGCTTACGCGCTCAGCGAGATTATTCGTGCCGCCGACTATTACATCGACCTGCACACCGGCGGGACCATCATGAGTGTCTTGCCGCTGACCGGTTACAAGCTGGTTCCGGACGAAGCCATTCGCGAGAAGCAACGTCGGATGGCTCATGCTTTCAATCTGCCGGTGGTCTGGGGCACGGACTATCGCTTGGACGGTAGAACCCTTTCGGTGGCACGCGACGCGGGTGTTCCAGCGATTTACGCCGAGTATCTGGGTTCTGGGTTGTGCGACCCAGCCGGTATCGAAGCGTACGTAGAAGGTTGCTTGAACGTAATGGCGGAACTCGACATGCTCGATCGCGAGCGACCTGCATCGCGCGTCGAACACACCGTCAACGACTTCCGCGAGAGCGCCGGCCATATGCAAATTCGCAACCCGGCTCCGATCACGGGTTTTTTTGAGCCCAGTGTGCGGCTTGGCGGCAATGTGAACGCCGGCGAACCACTTGGCATCGTGACGGACCCACTTGGCGATAATGCGATCACGGTGCCATCGCAAGAGAGCGGTATGGTGATCGTGCTGCGAACATTTTCGCGAGTCTATGCGGGCGATACGTTGGCGGTCATTCTAGAAGACGTTTGAGAACCTGCGGCGAGTTTTCTCGATGAACCACAAGCCTGTTGCTCTGATTACCGGTGCCGCGCGAGGCATCGGTCGCGAGACGGCGCTCGAGTTTGCTCGGCGCGGTTACGATCTTGCCCTATTGGATGTCTTGCAGGATGAATTGCAGGCAACCTCGCGCGAGGCGAGCGACATCGGCGCGACGTGTCTCGCTGAGACTTGCGACCTCAGTTCGCTGGAAGCAGCACAAGCTTCGCTACACAAGGTTGCTCGACACTTCGGGCGACTTGACGTGCTTGTCAACAACGCGGCTTGGCGCGAGATCAAGACGATGCGCGAGATCACCGTCGAATCCTGGGAGCGTACGCTCAGGATTTGCCTGACCGCTCCGGCGTTCCTGGCACGGTGGGCGGCCGAGATCATGGAACCGCAAGGCTCGGGTGTCATTATCAACGTGTGCAGCATTATGTCGCGCCGCGGCGGAGCAGTGGCGGCGGCCTATACGGCGGTCAAAGGCGGCCTCGATTCGCTGACCTATGAACTCGCATCGCTCTACGGCCGTAGCGGCATTCGAGTTCTTGCCATCAGTCCCGGCGCGATCGATACCGAATTGAGCGGTGACTATCCTGGCGGAGATGGCCAATCCGTCGATGCTCCGTCCGTGGATACGCAGTTGCGGCAGTGGAGTACGAGCGAGATCCCTTTGGGACGCTGGGGCGAACCGGCCGAGATCGCCCGCGTGATCGCGATGCTGTCGAGTGCGGATGCCAGCTACATGACTGGCACCAACGTCACGGTCGACGGGGGCTGGTCGCAGGCTCACTTTCCGCGTGAGCTATTGAAGCAGATGAAGCCCGATCAGTTCTGAGTCGCTCAACTTGGTGAGTCTCGGCAGTCGTGCGACTGCCGACTCCGTTCGTCCGAATTCTCACAAATTCGACGACGACGTCGATGCGATGCGACCGATCTGAGCTTCTAAAGCGTGATCTCATGTTCCGCGATCGCCACGATATCGTCTCCCTCCGAGAACGTGTGATTCGCTGGATTCACAACCATTGCACCGGATGCAGTATGAACCGCAACGAGAATCGCGTTGTGACTCTGTTTGAGTTGACTGAACAACTCGTTAAAGGTTTTCCCAAACCATTCCGCTGGCAGCTTCGAACGATAAAACTCATTGCCTCGTTGATACGTGAGCAATTCCGAGAAGACGCCCATCAAGCCGCGATTCATGGCAGCCTGTGCCAACATGTAAGCACCAAATTCGCCGCTGACAACAAAGTCGTTGACATGTCCCATCTTCAAGTGCGACGCGTAGGAACGATTCAACAACTCGGCACACGTATACACAGCGGGGTTCAGCTTCTCGACCGTCAGTGCCGCCAGAATCGTCCGCGCGTCGGCGTCTTGCTCGCTACGACCGCCGGATGTGTCTGCCAGGATGATGCACGTTTTGGCACGGTGAACACCGGCTTGCTCTAAGGCGGCAATCCGCGTGAAGTCGTCGTTGAGAAACTGAACCGCCTTGCGGATTTCAGGAGCGAGCGTCGGCGGTTCGCCCTCAAACTGTGAAATGACCGCGATGGGTCGACTGCTACTCACCTTCGAGGCACGAAATTCAGCCACGATAATCTCCGCTTTGCTATTCCAGCCGCAGATGAGGACATGATTTTCTAACGAGTCCCAATTCACGATTCCAGTCTCCATTCTCAATCGCTCCACCATAAACGCTGATACAGTTCCCGTGAACATGGCAAAGATCGTCAGTCCCATGAACATGACAAACACTGCAACGATTTTGCCGCCAATCGTTTTCGGCGGACCTGGGATCGGTTCACCAGCGAACAACGAATAGAGGCTGAACCAAAACGAGTTCTCCAAGTCAAAGGGCTGCTCCGAATCGGCGGTCGCGTTCCCTTCAAAGACCATCATGGCCCCAGTGCCGAACAGCACCGTCAATCCGAGCAAACCGCACACGAACACGTATTCTAATGCTCCGCGTCGCAAGATATCTGGAAAGTGAATCGCCAACCGCGAGGCCACACCAAACATCCGCAACAGGCGAATCAGGCGAAACAATCGCAGGGCACGCACCGATCGAAAGACGCGAAACAGCGGAAGTACAGCGATGATGTCGATCCAATACTCGACGAAGAACCGGCGTTTGCTGGGACTTGCGGCAAACCTCAGCACCAATTCGACGACAAAGGTCATGGTGATGACGTCGTTTGCCAACTCCAGCCGCGCGAGCGACGGATCACCATCCGCAGTGGTGCCGGACGCCTGCAATGTGAACTCGAGTAGTGTCAAGACAACCGAGACGAGAACCAAGGCACCAACCGTTAGCTCGACAGCCGCCTTAGCAAAGAATCGCCTCAAGGATCGCTGCCAGACGGCCAATGGTCGAGCGACGATCGTCGATTGCTCAGGTTGGACCATCAATCACCTACTAGAATCGCCAAGGACGCAATTGATCTGCTCTGCACGAGTGTATGTCGGATAGTGCATCGACGCTACAAGCGATTCGCCGATAGCACGAATCGAATCGTGGTCGATCACATGGGTACAACGGTATGGCGGTACATGTTGGCGAGTGTCGCATCTAGCAAGCCGACATGATTGATTGGTGCGATCAGGGAAGCGACGTGACGTCGAATCTGCTCGATCCGATCTTGGCTCGCGCTCGCAGCCGCCGTCTGTTGCGAGATCGCGGTACATGCAGTCTGGAGTAGGTTGCGAATCTCTGTCCGATCGGCACACAGAAAGGCGAGCGAGGATCCTCCTTCGCAGCGAACGCGTTCGTAAGTCGTAGCGGCGGCGAAGTACAACATCGTGGCCACGACTAGTAAGTCGAATTGACCGAAAGTCGCGAAGCAACTCGCAACCAACTCGTCGATCAGATCGAGTTCACGTTCGATCGTGACTCCATAAGCGTGCAACGCCTCGGCACGCGTGTTGGCTTGCCACTGTCGATCGAGAATCTGAACCAAGCGTTCGACGCCGCACAGCGAATGGGCAATCCCGCCGCTGTGAAGCGGGTCGACGAATCCTGCGGCGTGTGGCAGCAGCGCCCAGTCCTCTCCCGCCAACTTCGACCAACGTCGCTGTAGTCGTGGCGTGCGGATCAACTTGCCCGGCGTCTCCGCCAGCTCGGCCTCCGCGAACATCGCAGCGACTGACGGATAGCGTGCAAGCCACTGGTTCCACTCGGTCGATACATCCACAGACGGATCGAGCGGATACTGCGTCTCGTCGACGACTAACCCGGCGCTGGTCAGTCCGTTGTTGAATCGCAGCATCCACAACCAGGCACCGTCCAGAATGTGATGCTGAGCCGCATTGTCGCAGTGAAACGGATGATCCTGCGTTTTTCCGCCGAGCGAATTCAGCGAGTCATGCCACGAGCCGACGCCTCGAAAATGCGAAAAGATCGCACGCGAGTGGGTGCGGCACCGCTCGACACACGAAGCAACTCCGAGCGTGCGAGGCACGACTCCCGCTTCGCCTGTCGCGTCGATGACGAAAGACGTACGAAGCGTCAGCGGTCGTCCTTCGTGTCGACAATCGATCGACCAATCGCCGATCCCGCTGTGCCGAAGTTCGCGGATTGCACAGTCTTCATGCACGGCAACTCCGAGCGACGCGGCTTCCGAGCAAAAGAACTGATCCACGTCGGCCCGCAACCACTGCGTGTCACTATCACGATCATGGCTGCTCGCCGCCACGAGCAGTTCGTTGGCGTGCGTTAGTGACGGTGTGAAGACTTGCCCAGACTTGTGCCCAAAGTAGCTGAAACCACGTTTCAAACCGCATCCGATGTGCGGATACGCCTCTTGCCAACTTCCGTACTTCGCGAGCGGAAGCAAGCGGGGCAGGTCGTATCGCTTCGCCAGATCACGGAACACCAGATTGGCGATCGGTGTTGATGATTCGCCAATCGCAAACCGCGGATGCCGTGTCTTGTCGACCAACGCAACACGCCGCCCAACTCGCTGCAATATCATCGCGGTCAGGCTTCCCGCGAACCCCGATCCTAAGACAACGACATCAAACTCACGCTTGCTCATCGAATCGCCTCACAATCACACGAGACAGCTGGCAGTACTTGTTGCGTCAAATTCATCTGTTGCAATCGGTCGCGTCGCGCGGGACCACAAAGCTCGCAGTCGAAGAACCGTTCGGCGTCCCACAGATCGACAAATACTCGACCACGACGCATCGCGAGTCCTTCCGCCAACACCGTTTCCAGCGAGCGAAACATCGGTGGCGCGAAGCTGCCATCCGCGCGAAGTTGCTCCATCACGCCATTGCCGCCTCGAGTCGGGATGACACTGCAACATTGCACTCCCGCGTCGAAAGCGAACTCCATCGAACGAACCGCCCATGCGACGCCTTCTGCTTCGTTAAGAAACGGCGGGCGTAATAAGATGAACGCACGCGTCGCGATCTCGTTCGCTGATAGAAAGCGAACCGCTCGCAGAAAGTCGTCGGTCGTCATCTGCTTGTTCAAACGCGGCAGCACATCGGGATGGATTGTCTCCAAACCGAGTGCGATCTCCAGCTTCCCTGCCAGTAAATCGCGAAATCGCAGGCAGTCGTCGCCACACAGTTTCGGATGGTTCTCGACGATCACCGTCCCGAACGACGCCACGCAGTTGGCGATCGCTGCGTAGTCCTCGTGCGGAATCGCCTGCCGATCGAAGAAGTTGCCGCTGTTGTACAGCTTGACGTGTTTGGCTGGCGGCAACTCAGCTAACGCAAAGTCGATTTGCTCTGGAATCGCGCCGACGGGCACACGCTCGTCGGTCGTGTTCTTCCACAGATCGCACATCAGGCAACGAAAAGGGCACTCGCGATTCGTGAGGAAGATCGTTGCGACATCTTCAACCTCGCCACATGCCGCGTACTCCGGTTCAACCAAGTACGCATACGGTCGGCGCGGATCGACCAGATTCTTGCGCGGCCTCGCGGCTAAGATGGATGCGTTATCCCAAACTGCGAATCTGGTCATCGGATAGGTTTTCCGCCGGTTCTCGTGGTTCTGGCCTCATTTTCCATAAGCTCGTTCACAAGTATACTGGTCGACTTGTAATGTGTCCTTCGAGGCTCTGTTTCAATATTCCCGCCGTGGCGAGGCAATTAGATGGCTGACAAATTTGATCCCTATCGTGAAGCGATTGTCGTCGAGACGAATACCGTCTGGCCGGAAGCCTACGACGAATTGGAACCCGCCGAAAAGGCCCGCATTGCCGAGGCGTTGCACGCAGACCCAGCTAGCTGTGCGAAGTTGGAATACATTCGGATGCATACGGGATTCTGCCGCCAAATCACCGTTACCGAAGAAGACGTCGACCGCGTCGGGCAAAGCGTGTGAGTTTGCGTGAAGGGGTCGGGAGTCTTTTTCGGCGACAGCTTTGCCTATTATGAAGTCGCCTGACCGAAAAAGACTCCCGACCCCGTTGCGCTGCCAACGCAAAGCACTTCCTTCCATGCTCCTCCAACTTGACGGAGAGAAAAGTTGGCGACCGATACCACCACCGTCCACGTCGCGCTCTCCGAACGCAGCTACGATATCGAGATCGGCCCGCGGCTGTTGCCTGAAGCCGGTCGATTCATTGTCGAACGGACAGGCTGTTCGCACGCTGTTGTGGTCACGGATTCCAACGTCGAGTCGCTGCACGGACAACGAGTGGTCGAAAGCCTGGAGCGAGCTGGTATTCGGGTCGACATTGCAACCGTGCCTGCGGGTGAATCGACGAAGTCTACATCTCACGTTGATGAACTGTGGCGGTTGATGCTGGAGTTTGCTGCCGATCGCAAATCGATTGTCGCGGCCGTCGGTGGCGGCGTGGTAGGCGACTTGGCGGGTTTCATCGCCGCGACTTATGGCCGAGGCATCCGATTTGTTCAGATTCCGACGACACTGCTGGCCCAAGTCGATTCGAGTGTCGGTGGCAAAGTCGGCATCAATCTTCCCGGTGCAAAGAACATGGTCGGCGCGTTTTGGCAGCCTGCGGCCGTGTTGATCGACACCGACGTATTGAACACGCTGCCGCTTCGCGAATACCGATCGGGCTTGGCCGAAGTCGTAAAGTACGGTGTCATCCTGGACTCCGACTTCTTCAAGTATCTCGAAGACCATATCGACGGCCTGAACAATCGCGAACCGAGCGTCATGCGACACATCGTTGCTCGATGTTGTGAACTCAAGGCGCAGGTCGTGTCGGCTGACGAACGCGAAGAGACGGGCCTGCGAGCTGTCCTGAATTACGGTCACACGTTCTGCCACGCCATCGAAGCCGAAACCGGATACGGCACCTACTTGCACGGCGAGGCAGTGGCGATCGGCATGTTGTGTGCTTCGCGTCTGGCAGAAGCGATGGGGCGGATCGACGCGGAGCTAACACGTCGGCAGCACGCGTTACTCGAAGCTCTCGGCCTGCCGTTGACGGTGCCCGACGTCGACCACGACGTGCTGATTCGCGCCATGCAAAAGGACAAGAAGACCGAGCACGGCAAGCTGCGATTTGTCCTCCCAACATGTCTCGGGCATGTCGAGCTTGTTTCCGGCGTGCCGGCCGATCTCGTCCGGGCTGCCTTGGCCGGTTAAATGGATCGAATTGCTGGACGCGACCGGTGGCTGGGGCTGAGTCTGCGAAGCCCTGGCCTTGCCTGCATTGGAAGTCGCCGTGGCGTCGAAGACTCCGCCACAGCCACCAGAGGCATGGCCGCACACGCTGTTAGGACACTGTCAAATGGATCGAATTGCTGGACGCGGCACGATTCACAGCTTACATTGTCCGCGTCGTTTATTTTTTGCAGCAATGATCGGTGTGGCCGTGGCAGACGGGGTCGAATCAACGCGAATTGCGCTCGAAGCCAATGTGAGGCTGTCGCTGGTTCCCGGCATCGGGCCGCGAACTCGCAAGTCGCTGTTGGAATGTCTTGGTTCGGCCGAGGCCGTGTTCGAAGTGGCTCCGAATATCCTGCGGCAAGTCCCAGGAATCGGACCGAAGCTGGTGCGAGCGATTTCGGATGCTCGTACGAACATCGATGTGGCTGCCGAGTTGCAATTGTGTGCGGACAATAATATCTCACTGGTGCTGGATATCGACGAAGGCTATCCGAAGATGCTCGGTCAGATTCACGATCCGCCGGGCATTCTTTATGTACAAGGCGAGATCCGCCCCAGCGATGCGTTGGCGATCGCGATCGTTGGCACACGGCACGCGACTCAGTATGGCTTGCAACAGGCCGACCGCTTGGCAGAAGGATTGGCTCGCGCGGGGCTGACGATTGTCAGCGGCT
>CAUJKL010000896.1 GCA_963204995.1 Planctomycetota bacterium
CCCGCCGTGGTCAGTGCTGGAATCGACTTGGCGTCTTTTTTCAGTGCGGTGTCGATGGCTTCGGTCGCATCGGCCCAGCGGCTGTCGGCTTCATAGTAGCGGGCCAGCAATTGCCATTGATCGGCCGAGGCCGCCGTATCGTCACGCACTTTCGCCGCGAGAGCATCCGTTTCTGTGTCGAGTCGTCGGCTGGCACGATAGACGTCGATCCGCTGGACGACGGTCGCATCTTGTTCTTCGACATTGGCCGCCAGCGTTTCTGCGATGCCGATGAAGGCCAATGCCTCGTCGAACTTGCTGGCGCGGGAATGATACTCCGCCGCCTTCAAGTGCAAAGCAAAATCTTTCGCGTCGAGCTTACAGGCTTCAGCAATTTGCAGAATGGCTTGGTCGAGATATCCGAAGCTGTTGTAGATCTCGGCCAAACGAGCCACGTTGATCGCCGTGTGCCGCTCGCCCTCCGCGATCGCCGTCCACGTGGCGAGCGCCTCGTCGGGCCGCTTCAGAATGTGATAGAACTCGCCGAGATACTCGCGATATTGCGGGTCGTTCGGTGCCTGAGCGACCGCTCGCTGATAGAGCGCGAGTGCTTCGTCCTGCATGTTCGACTGCCGGAACAAGTCGGCGACTTGAGCCATCGTGAGGGCGTCGTCCGGTCGTGCAGCCAAGATCTGGTTCCAGATGCGTGCGGCTTCGGCATGGCGCGCCTCTTGAGTAAGCTCCTTATTCTTCAAAACCAGCTTGCCCCAATCTCGCACGAAGTCTGAATTGCCCGGAGCCGATTCGACGAGCAGCTCGTACTCCTTGATCGCTTCGCCGTAACGTTGATCGTCGACCAATTGATCGATAAACGCTTTTCGCAGTTCGGTGCGCGTCGGGGCAAGCTTCAGCGCCTTGCCCATCCACTCGGTCGCTTCCGGTACGCGGGCCGACGACGCGAGGAATTTTGCCAGCCGAGCCATGCCATCCACATCATCGGGATGCGCCGCGATCCACGTTTCGTAATAGGTAACCAGTCCGTCCTGATTGCCGCTCCGCAGATAAACATCTTCAATTCGGCGACGGACATCACGATGCAGCCAGCTTTCCGGATTCAGATCGGCGAGCAAGGCTTCGAAGTCGGTGATGCCTTCGTCGCGGCGACTCTCGCGAATCTTCAGCTCGGCGGCTTCGATGCGGAACATCGTGCGGCGATAGTCGTCGGTGACGAGCTTCGCCAAGTTTTCATAGCGTGGCAGCGCGAGGCCGTATTCGCCTTCTTCGACCAGCGTGACGGCAATCTGTTCCTGAACTCGCGGATCGTCCGGGAAGAGTGCTTCGAGTCGTTGCCAGACCGCGAGCGCTTCCTCGGTGCGTTGGGCACGTTGATGAACTCGCCCCAACTGCTGAAAAATCTCCAGCAGATCCGTTCGTCGCGGATTGCGAGCGATCGCGCGTTCCAAGGCGGCGACGGCCTCCTCGGGTTGGCCAAGCAACAGCAAGGATTGTCCGAGGTAATAACTCGCGAGTGCATCGTCGGGAAGAAACTCTTCCGCCTTCTTCAACGCATCGATCGCGCTTGCATCCTCGCCTCGATGAGCTTCGAACAACCCCAGCAGCATCCAGCCAGTACCATCGTTCGGCGATTGCTTCACGCGATCTCGCAACGACTGCATGAAACCGTCGAGCGTGCCGAACTCCACATGATGGCCGTAGACCCGGTCCAGCGCCGTCCCGCGACGCGGATTCTTCTCCAGCACCGTGACAAAGCGTTCCGCGATCTCGACTTGTTTCTGTTCATCCTCAGACAACTCATTCAACCCCGCGACTTGCCCGTAGGTGAATGAAGTAACTCCAAAGAAAAATGCCAAGAACGAAAACCAGAAATGGCATCCAGCAAGATTCCGTGCCTTGTCACACTGCATCTTGACGTCTCCCGGCGAAAGGAAGTGAGGAGAGAATAGGTGCTGCGTCGAACGGTGAGTTGATCTCGAATCGATATCGCTCATCGCAAGTCAATACAACGCTCCCTAATATAAGTAGCTGATCGGGAACTGAAATGCCAGATAACATGTC
Source organism: Planctomycetota bacterium (assembly GCA_963204995.1). GTDB lineage: Bacteria > Planctomycetota > Planctomycetia > Pirellulales > Pirellulaceae. The sequence goes on from CAUJKL010000896.1 coordinate 2,056, forward strand.
TTAGCTTTGGCACAAACTTTAACAGCGGAAGGAATCTGCTCACTTTGAAAACGGGCCGCGAGCGACGATGAATTCGGGGAATTGTTTCGAGAAATCGGACGGCGCAATAGCCGGGCGTTCCTGCCCCACGGCCCGCGGAAGTAACTACCGCAGTTGGCCGGAACACGGCTTTACGCTGTTCCGGCAGCGACTCACTTGGTAAAATAGACTTGGCTGAGCCACAGGGTGCCCGTCTCTGCCAAGCACGACGATTTCGGCTCTAGCTCGACATCGAGGACAGCGGAGAGCCGTTGGCCTTTTATATTTGTATTCATTCGAGTTACTCCAGAAACGGTTCGGTGATGTGGGCGGTAACCGTGCGAACACCTCGTAACCCGAAGCGTTAGCGAGGTGCTTTCCCGCTGACGCCCTCGCTGGCGCTTTTTGAAGTTGCGCACTCTTCAGTGCCGGAGGCACGATACAACCTCTGCCGGTGGCGTGAGCCACCGGAATGCAAGCGAGCGAAGGATCGAAGGCCCGGCGGGCCGATACATGGCGTGTGTGCCGGCCCTTCGGGCCTGCGCCGCCAATTTGCTTTGCAACCGGTGGTTTACACCACCGGCAAAGGATTTACCGACCCTTCGGGCCGAAAACTCGCAACTTCAAAACTGACGCTTCAGGTTACGACTTGGTAACGCCCCTTGGCCGCACCGGTGAAGAGAGTCGCAAGACTGCGGGTTCTCGAACAACGAGCCGTCCGTCTTCCACGGCAAAGAGTTCCATCCGAGTCAGCGCCGTTCGATAGACGTGTATCGTCACCAGGCCGCACGCGCCGAGCTCAGGTTTTCGACGGTGTGGATATCGGCGTCCTCACCGCCGAACACTGGCCCGGCGGGATACCGGTCGGTCCGCGTCTCGAAAACATGAACAAACTCGGGAAGTGGGCAACGTCGCGTCGTTCAAGAAAGCACGATCCTGAAAACAAGATCTGGTACTGGCTTGAGATCTTTCGCCCGACACATTGTCGTGGACCCGCGAATCTGTCATGGAAAGCCGACCTTTCGCGGCACGCGTGTCTTGGTTTCCGATGTGTTGGAACAAGTCGCCACGGGGATGTCGTGGCAGGCGATTCTCGCGGAGTGGAACGGCAACTTGACGAAAGAGGCCATTGCCGAGTCCGTCGCACTGGCTTCCGCGGCATTGCTCCGGCACTCCGATGAATTCACCTTCGAGCCTGTGTTCGCCTGAACTTGCTGGACGAAAACATCCTCGCCAGCCAGCGCGAATTGTTGCGCAGTTGGAGAATCTCTACGCGGCAGATTGGCTTCGAAGTCCAGCCGCAGGGCCTGCAGGACGATCAGATCATTTCACTGCCGCACGAGCACCGCCGCACGACCCTATTTACTCGCGACCTCGGCATCTACGATCGCAACTTGTGCCACCGACGATACTGTTTGGTGTGGCGCGGGGTGGATGCCGCGACGTACGTGGACGAGTTGCGTAGTGAGTGGGATCAGCGGCGATGACCAAGTTGGACGACGCGATTCAGGGAGTTCAACGATTAGGAGTGGACACCGCGCCGGTGATCTACTTCATCGCAGCCGATCCGCAGTATAACGCGCTGATTTCGGAGATCTTTCAGCGGATTTCAATCGGAGTCATTGAGGGAGCGTTCCCTTCGGCCCGTTAGTTCGTCAATCCGCTTTGCGAACTCGAATTAAAGTCATCAGTTGGCGACCCAACTCATTCAAATCCTTGGCCAATTGATCGGCGCGGCGCGTGGCTTCGAGTGCTTGATGGGCCTCCTTGTCGATTTCTGTCATGGACTGACTTATCTGACTCATGGCTGTTGCTTGTTGAGCTGCGGATGCGACGATTTGTGTTGCCGCACGAGCGGCGTCGCTGATCGTTCCCGCCAACGTGTTAATCGTAGCGTCGGCTCGCGTGACCACTTCTCCCGCCTCCTCGATCGAACGCGCCCCTTGTTCTGTGGACGTCACGGCTTGTTTGGTTGCGTCTTGGATCTCACCAAGTATGTGCCGGATCTGCTGAGTGGCGTGTTTCGATTGTCCGGCGAGCGTTCTTACTTCGGCAGCCACGACCGCGAAGCCCTTGCCTCTGTCACCCGCTCGTGCTGCTTCGATGGCAGCATTCAAGGCCAGGACGTTCGTTTGTTCCGCAATCTCCGTCACCGTTGCGATGATCTCGCCGATCTTCAGAGCCCGTTCGGCGAGCGATAGGATCGACTTGGCAGTGGTCTCAGAATGTCCTTGCACATTCCGCATCGCGGTGATGGTAGCCCCGATCGCTTCGCGGCCCGATTTACTGACTTCGTTCGCGCGTTTTGCCGACCCGGCGACGTCCTGTGCTCGTACGGATGTCTGCTCTGCCGTCCGAGTTATTTCTTCGACCGTTGCGGTTGTCTCCGAGACCAGTGCGGCTTGTTCTTGTGCGACACCCGTTTGTTGCGACGTGCCGGCGAGAATTTCAGCACTGGCCTCGGACAACTGCGAGACCGCCGCGCGAATTCCTTCGAAGAGTCGATTTCGATCGTCCTCCGCGTGTTTGCGTGCGGTAATGTCTTGCAGTGTCGCGATGAAGTGTTTCTCACCACGAAAGTTCATCTCGGCGACTCGCAGGGCAAGCGGTAGGGTATAGCCGCCTCGGTGGTGGCCTTCCACTTCCGACTCGGTCGCAATCGATCGAGACGCGCCCGGGAGAACGGTCTCGAGCTGCTCGTGATTGGGTTCCCAGGTCAACGAAGGAACTATCGATGTGACGTTTTGACCGACCAACTCATCCGCTGAGAAGCCGAACATTCGCGCGGCCGCCGCATTGAAGGAAGTGACGGTCCCGTCCTCCTCGATCGTCAAGATGGCATCGGCGGTCGAATCGAGAATCGCCTTGGTCCGAGCCTCCTGTTCCGACAGTTCATCGAGATTCGTCTGTAGCCGTTCTGCCATGCGATTGAATTCCGAGCCGAGTTGTCCGATCTCATCGGCGGACGTGACATTGACTCGCTCGTGGATGTTTCCAGCCGCAATGTTTTTGACGCTGCGGATCAACCGACCGATCGGCGCTGAAATCGATCGTGACACGAGCACCCCGACCAGCACGACGGCCAACGTCGTGATAATACCAAAGCTAACGAACCATTTCTGGAGGCGACTCGACGACGAATACGCTTCGCTGGTATCCATCTTTACGACGAGTCCCCACCGGACCTGCGGTAGATAACGCCAAGCGGCCAGCGTTTCTTCACCCCGATAGTCCGTCGCGACCCCACAACCTTGTCGACCCTGCAACGCGTCTTGCGCGGGGAGTGAGTCCTGTGATCCGAGCAGCACTTTCCGCCGAAATGCCGCTTCAGGATCGTGCCGTGTCTGCGTAAGGAAGACCAACTCACTACGCTCTGCCGAAGCAATAATGACCTCGCCGGATTCCCCCAAACCCGTATAGTCGGTCGCCAACCTATCGATCTCTCGCATGCTCATC
>CAUJKL010000897.1 GCA_963204995.1 Planctomycetota bacterium
CGGTCGAAAGCATAGTCGGTATCTTCGCTAAGCACGTTCAGGACACCGTGCTCGCGCAGCGATACGATCACGGGCACTGCCACGTAACCATGTGCGTATCGATTGAGAAGACTCAGCATGTTTCTGCCTTAGGTCGCACCGGCCAGCGGTATCGTTCTGCGAATATCGATTTCGTAATCGACTTTGTTGTCTGCATGAATCGCGATCGACATGTCATGCCGCGCGGTGGGGCGGAGGCAAGTAAATTGCCATTCGTCCGGGTCGTTGTCCGCATCTTGGAATGCAATCCGCCATCTGTCATCACGGTAAAAACTGAAACCATCCAGCGGAATCGACAATCCGCCTCCTTGTGCCTTCACGTACGCTTCCTTCAACGTCCAGTACTCGAAGAATCGCTCCGGCTGTTCACCGACCGGGAGGGCCGCGAGTGCCGTGGTCTCGAACCGCGAGAAGTAACGGCCTGCGATCGATCTCCAATCCGCATTCCGCTCCAAACATTCAACATCGATGCCGATGCTGACATCGCGAGCGATTGCACATGCCGCCAACCCTCGCGTGTGTGACAGGTTGAATTGAATCCCGCCCCCCTCACGTTGTGCGGCGGCGATCTGCGGACGACCGTGTTCTTCGCTCGCAAACCGCCAGTCTTGTGGCTGGACTCCGGCATACTGCGACAGAGACGTTCGCAGTAATGCGTGGGCGACCAAAAAGAGATGGCGATCTTCTGGAAAGTGGAAAGCCCTGTGTCGCTTACGTTCGCCGTCATCCAACAGCTGTTCATACCGAGCCAACAAGTCGGGGCAACTCACATCGTCGATGTTAGTCCACCGAACCGCTGCGTTGCTGCCGGAAAGCGATCCAACTGATTGTATTGAGTGCGTCGTTGTCATGAGACTGAGTGATTCCAGCGGACTCGATTGAATGACCAGTCCCAACCATTCTTCTGAAGATGCAAGCGGTGAGTTGAGCTGCCCGATCATCCTGTGCGGCACGCTACATCAGGCCCCCGTCATGTCCTCCATCTCCTCGATGTCTTTCTGCGCCTGAGCAACTTGTTCTTCCGCACGCGGCCAGCCGAACTTCAGCCCGGCTTGCCCTTGAGCCAGCAACGTCTTGGCGCGTTGGTATTTCGCGTGCTGCCGGTCTGCAATCGCTAGACTTTCTTCAAACAACTTACTCGCAACTGATTCTCGACTCTCCATGGCGGCGAGAACCGCGTTTTCTCGCAATGCATGTGCCAGATTATTCTGGAATTTGCGCGAGACCTTCACCGCTTTGCGCCCAGCAGACTTGGCCTTTCTCAAAAATTCGCGTTGGCGTGCCGAGCCATTTTCTGCGCGTTCCGCAAGCATGCGGTAAGACGTCGTGAGCCAAACATGATTGCTCATCACATAGGTATTTTGGAGGCCACGTCGCTTAGCATCGTCCATCGCCTCGACGAATAGCTCGATGGCTTTTTCGGGGTTGTCGTCGCCTAACAAGATTCTCAGGCCGGCAGCCTGAATCAATTGCACGCTGGCCAACGCATCTTCTCGCGGGCGTTTGTACTCGGCTTCAATGATCTCGTACGGGATTGTGCCGCGTGTGGCAGCCGTCCAAGGCACGAGAACGTAGGCCGTGGCTGATGCATCACCAACTTCTACTGCTTGCCGGTACATGATCTTTGCCTGCTCAACGGCGTCGCGCAGGTCACCCAAATGATACAGCGACTCGGCAGCGTGATAACGCGCCGAGCACGATTCCCAATAGTCGCCGGTGCTTTCCAGAAACCGAATCGCCTCGCGACACTTTTCGATGCACTCGTCGAATTGCGACGCGGCAAATAGCACCACGCCGTAAAAGTGGAGCGACTGCCCCTGGCCCCACAAATCGTGCATCTCTTGTCGGATTCTCAGCGATCGCTTGGCGTAATCGATTCCGCGGCTGTAGTACGCGACAGCGCTCATGATCGGTGCGTGTGCCGAATAAGCGTTCGCCAGCTCCAACGTCGGCAAATAGCACTCGGCCAGATTCAACTGCCGCAGATGCGCCCACACCGTGAAATTCAATCCGCGACAGAACCAGTACGCGTAGCTAAGCCGACCGTACAAGCGGATCGTCACGAGGTCTGTTTTGGCGTCTTTGTTGGCAAAAGTTCTTCGTCCGACGAATCGCGCGGGGAACAGCGAATGCAGAACTTGTGTGATTCCCTCTTTGGCGAGAAGCAACATGATGACCGCTGAATGACGTGGCGGTTTCTTGCCGAAGACTGCCAGTGCCCGCTCGATGTGCATCGTTGCAGTTGCTTGATCGCCGCGTTTGGAGAACAGTTCACCCAACTTGCCCTCGATTCGAGCGAGCGCCAAGTCACCTTCGACCAGTGCAAGCGCGTCCTCGAGTTGCTCCTCGGCGCCATCATAGCGGCCGCGCAACATGAGGGTGTCGCCCAGCCCTTCCGAGACGCGAAAACGCAGGGCGTCGCCAACCGAATTCGACCCCCGTTTCGCGATTCGGTACTGTTGTTCGGCAACTTCCAATGCATTCTGCGAGCGAGCCCGCTCGGCTGCGACCAGCGCAAACGGAAACGCTCGTTCACTGTCTCCCGCGGCATCAAAGAAATACGCCAGATCGAAGACACGTTGCCATTGTCGCTTCTCCAACTCATAAGGCTCGCCCGCCTCTTCGAACTCCGGAGTCTTCGCGATGTGTTCGCGAAGGTCTTCGACTCGAAGACCGCTGACCTTTTCGATCGTGAACGCCAGGTTGAGACTGTGTTCGCGAACCGTCGACTCGGCAAGGTGCTGGACGACCGACTCGCGAATGCGATCGTGATACGTCTCGACGATCGTGTCTTCGTCTTCTGACTCCGATGTGCGGATAAAGTTTCGAGTTCGCAGCTGAGCCAGAGAACTCTGCCCTGTTGCCCATTCGCCGATGGCCTGATACGCCTCGAACGCCGGAATGGGGCGGCCGGTGACGGCAACCAATTCCAGTAGTCGTCGAGCCTCTGCGGGCAAGCGATTCACGCGAGCCCAAATCACTTCGTCCAGTTCCAACGATTGATCG
>CAUJKL010000898.1 GCA_963204995.1 Planctomycetota bacterium
GCAAAAGAGTCGGCGAGCGTCGAATTCCCGACACCCAACCCAAGTCATAACCCAAACCGCCGAAGGAGGGAAACCCGATCCTGCCACGCTAGCAATCTCCTACTGCAACTCGCCAATGAGATGTGGGGGATAAAGAGGGCCAGTGCCCCGGATACCACAGGAGCCGACATGCTTGTCCCACTTAACTCCGCGTAGCCATCGCCTCGCGCTGTACTCAAGATCGACATGCCGGGTGCCGCGAGGTCGACCTCGGTGTCCCCGTAGTTGGACGACGAAGTCAACGCTCCATCTGATTGAACATTTGCAACGACGATTATATTGTCGTGCGGGTATTCAGCCGGAAACGATTGATGCGTCGGAGCGTCAATGTCTTCGCCAAAGTTACCCGCGGCCGTCACGAGCATAATGCCCGCTTCGCCGGCAGCCCGAATCGAATTGCTGATTGCATCACTGGGCAGCGAACTCGCAAAGCTTGCGTTCAGCACGCGAACATTCGCTTCACCGTTCTGGCGGAGCATCGTTGCATAGTTGATACCGGCGGCGATATCCGCGTTACTTCCGGTCCCGTCCGCGTCCAGTACCTTCAGGCCAAGCAACGAAACATTCCATGCGACGCCGGTTGTCCCGATGCCGTTGTTGCCCTATGCACCGATAATGCCCGCGACGTGCGTACCATGACCGTTGTCGTCTTGCGGCGAGTCGTCGGAGTTCACAAAGTCCTTGCCGTGGATAATGTTGCCGTCGGCTGTGCCGTCCCAGGCGTTGTCGCGGAGGTCAACGTGCTCAAAATCAAAACCCGTGTCGAGCAAGCCAATGACGACGTCTTGGCTGCCGGTTGTGATATCCCAAGCCGCCGGCACCCCCAAAGAGAACGCTGCTGTCTGATAATCCTGCGTTTGATCGGCAAATCGTGGATCATCCGGCAGTGCGAGTGACTCGACAATTGTCGCTGGCTCGAAGAAGCTTACGCGTGCGTCGTCATTGAGTGCGGCCACCACTTGGCCTGCGTCGATGCCGGACGACAAGGTGACCGAGACCAAGCCTTTCATTCCCAGTCCGCGAACGCGCTCCGCTCGCAAGCCGATCGAGTCGAGGGTCGCCGAGACGTCCGCCAATGACCGCACGTGTGCGGCCTTCTCTTGACTGAATTGAATGATCCAGTCTCGTTCGATCACCTTTGTCGATTTGCCTTGCCATTGGATTGTCGCAAGCGAAGGGCCGGCGGAAATCTTTCCGACAGAAACTTCACGCGGTTCCGACGGTACAACGAATCCGAACCACGCGCTGCTGATCTGCGGAGTCCACGCTCCCGAGTTCTCCAGAATTGTGCTTGTAGCTTGCTGAATCAATTCGCTCGTGACGACACAGGCTTGCACTTCTGACGATGCGACTTCGGCGGGGTCGGCCAGCAGCGGCGAGTTGTGGGCAACTCCGAAGTCCGCGTTGAAGAGCGTGCGGGCTTCAACTTGCTCAAGCAGCAGAGTACGGCGCGTGTCGCGGCGTCGCTTGCGTCGCGCCGTGAAGAGTCGTTGAAGGAAACTGCATTGGTGCGTGCTTGCGCTTGACTTGTGTGACATTGGAGATCTCGTCTCGCTGGGAAATGGGAGAGATGGAAGTTTGCTTAGCCGGGCACTCGCACTTCCAATGGCGACACCGCCAATAAGGTCGCAAGAAACTGAAACGGGCCACCGATTCGCGGCCCGTTTCAGCGGCAAGTACAAAACCAATGCCGTCATTGGCACGTCGTTGTTGGCATTGCCCGCAAAGTCATCTTCTGACAGTTCCAAGCGTGCATAGTTGAACAACCACGAGGGCTCCCAGAAACGTACGATTCATGCAACTCTAAGACACGTTCAACCCGAGTCGGAGGGCGTATGCACTTCGTGCGTTGCTCACGCCCGGAAAGACTTGGATGTAGTAATCTCCCGCTGTCAGATCGCGGAGGTTGATCGCGTCAGTGCGAGTCCCGGAGTTTCTCGAACTGGCAATCCGACTTCCCGAAGCGTTGTACAGCGCGAAGTTCAAATCCTGGGTCATTCCGCTGAGTGTTAGCGATCCTGTGGTTCGGCCATCAACACGAAAGCGGAAATAGTCCCGCGTGTCCGTGCCAGAGCCCGTCGAGCCGTAGTTCGTGCGACTGTGCGATCCTTGGCCAAACTGTCCGATGAAGTCGGCTTGGCTAATAGTGTTGTTTGGCTCCGAGTCAAAGCGATCGACGACAACGCTGCTAGTACTAACGCTTGCTGAGCTTACCTGCGGCGCGACTAATGACGCTGCGATGTCAGCCCCCGTTATTACTGCTCGCAGACCAGACGAGTTATTTGCTGTGCTCGCTACAGCGGCAATAGGCGAGGCCGCGCGGACTTCAACCGGTTGCGGACCGAAAGCGACCAACTGAAATGCGTCCACCGCCATTAGCTCGCGGCGATCCAATGTCTCGACACACAGGCACCGCGCGCGATGTTGATTAGGGCGTTTCCGGCGTTTGCGGTTCCATAATGACGTGATTCTGGTCGCAGCGTTAGAGAGTGCCGGGAGGCGGGAAGTCGTAACCATGGGCTACCTTTCGATGTCATAAATTGGTTTAAAAAGGGGATGTCGGTTGTTCCATGCGGACGTTGGTGGGCATGGGGTGCGAAATACCACAGTTACATGCCTTTCAAGATGGTTTTTCGATCGTGGCCGGTTGGTTGGAATGTGTCGGACCGTTTTTCTATACAGTTACTCGCGTCGCCGACTCCTACACCGCCACAAGGTTGAAAAATGGGGCGAATACAAGTCGCCTGACTGTCCTTGCTGACCGCCCCGGAGGAAACTTGAAGTCATCAGTGTGCCGCCCCGCCACGCCAGGACTCCGCGAGACTTTTTATCGGACTCCTATGGCCATTACCCCTCTGAGCCCAACGACTGAAGGCAAACTTCACTTGCGAAATCGGGTACCTAGAAAGCTTGCATGTTGTTCGTTGACCTAGCTACAATTGGGGGCTATGTGAGTAGTGGTTCGATAGGGGAGCGAAAAATGTCGCAAGAAGGCTCAGTAACGCAGTGGCTGCGCGAGTTCAAGAATGGAGACGAATCCGCGGTCGCCAAGCTCTGAGGACGGTATTGGCGGCGCATGCGAGGCTTAGCGAGCAAGCAAATCGGCAACGCACGTCGAAGCGTCGCGGACGAAGAGGATGCCGCACTTAGTGCCTTTGCAGATTTCTGCGAGCAGGTGAAGAATGACGGATTTAAGAAGAAACTCGACGACCGCAAAGACCTCTGGCAGGTGCTGGCTCTGCTCACCAAACGCAAAGCCATCGATCATTTCCGTAAAGACCAGCGACGCGGCGAGGCCGGGGAGTCAACGCTCAAGTCGCCGCACGAATCGCAGGTTGCCGGCGCGCAGAATGTTGAAGCTCACAGAACAGTGACTCCCGATGCGATTCTGCAAGCGACAGAAGACTTCGATCGCCTGCTGCAAATGCTTCCCGATGACCAATTCCGCCAAATCGCCTGCCTCAAGCTGGAAGGCTTCAACAACCACGAGATCGCCGATCAGGTAGGTTGTGCCCTCCGCACCGTCGAACGCCGCATCGGGCAGATCAAGGCCAAATGGGTTGAGGAACTCGGCCTCGATACCCAATAGTGGCACCCGTTGGTGAACACAAAGGTAAATCCAATGGGGAAGCGGACGATTCGTTACTCGACTTGCACTCGGGAAAGTCATCGGCGATTTCTACGCCCCTTGATCGAACGGTTAGAAACACGAGGCTGCTTGCCACTTCGGGCTTGAGTTTCGAGGAACGGATCGTCGGCATTGATCCAGGGTGTTTGCATGATCCCACATCCGCTGCCGAAATCGGAACCTTTCTTGGCCTGCCGAGCGATGCATCCGTCGAATACCTCGGGTTGCCTGGGCAGGCACTTGTGCGCATTCAGGCCGAGGCTGCAAATCGCGTTTGGGCTTCGTTCGAATCCAACCCAAAGCTGCTATACACGGCACCGAACACCAGAGTTCAAGCTTCGGCCACGCCGAATGATCCTCAGTTTGCATTGGGCAACCAATTGGCGCTTCAGCAAGCAGTCCAGGCGCCACAGGCTTGGGATCTCACCACCGGCAGTTCGCGTACTATCGTTGGCCTAATCGACTCGGGAATCGATCCCACTCATCCCGACCTGTATCTCAATATCTGGATCAACCAGGGTGAAATCCCGAATGCAATCCGCCTCGCTCTGACCGACACTGATGGTGACAGGCTCTTTACGTTTTACGACTTGAATGACCAAGCTAACGCGGGATTGGTCGCTGACAGCAATTCGAATGGTTACATCGATGCCCGTGATTTGCTCGTAGCACTTCCAAATGGATTTAACCCCGCGAATGGTGCGAACACGGGCGGTTGGGCCGACCGAGTAGATAACGACAACAGCGGCAAAATCGATGATCTCTATGGCTGGGATTTTCTGGACAACGACAATGATCCCTTCGACGCCAATGGACACGGAACATTTGTCGGCAGTGTCATTGCGGCCATCGGTAACAACGGAATCGGCACGACAGGCACGGCCTGGCGAGCCTCGATCATGCCGTTGCGGTTCCTCGGAGAAAACAAGGATGGAGAGATCGCCGCTGCGATCGCCGCATTGAACTACACAACGTTCATGCGCAAAGATCGAGGCGTCCAGGTTGCGGTTACCAACAATAGTTACATCGATGTCACCGGTACGTTCAATCAAGCCCACCTCGATGCCATCAAGGCTAGTGGCGACGCGGACGTGCTCTTCGTCGCGGCCGCCGGAAATGGCAGTATCTTTGGATCGTTGAATCTTGACATCACACCGACTTATCCCGCTGCCTACGACGCCACAAACATGATCACCGTGGCGGCGACAAACGAATTAGACGAACTTTGGTTCCGCAGCAACTTTGGCCGCGCGATCGATATCGCCGCACCCGGAGTCGGTATCGTTGGCGCGAGCTTGAATGGGGGTTTGGAAACTCGCGACGGGACAAGCGTCGCGGCGGGTTTTGTCACGGGAGTCGCCAGCCTCGTTGCCTCGCTCCATCAAGATGCAACGGTCACCGAGCTACGAAACGCCGTGCTGCGTGGCGCCAATACCCTCACTCAACTCATACAAGTCCCATTTGGACGCCGCTTGAACGCACTCGGTGCGCTGACCGTCGATACGTTCGCCCCACGCATCACGATCGATCCCATTCCCGACGTCTTTGCTCGTGGCCCCCAGTATCAAACGGTAACCGCGACCTACACCGACGACACGCGAATCAACCTCGACACCTTGGGCAACGGCGATCTTGTCGTGACGCGGCTGACCGGCGGCAGCTTCAACGTCAATGCCGAGCTAGTCAGCAAGCAAGAAATCACGGGCGGGGCGAGAGTGACGTATCGCTTCCCCGTTCCCGGAGGGAATTGGGACGCTGCGGATAGTGGCGACTACTCGGTAAGGCTTCGAGTCAACGAAGTCGCCGATGTGCATGGTCAATTTGCAAAGGCCATCGAGTTAGATCGCTTTACCGTTCAAATCGCCCCCATCACAGGCCCGTTTATCGTCAATTTGGTCAGCGACGCCATCGATATCAATCTTGGTGACGGCGAGGCCCGCGGTGCAGACGGCAAGACGAGTCTACGTGCCGCCGTCATGGAAGCCAATGCGCTCGCTGAGATAGCCAACATTACGCTGCCGGCGGGAACCTACACGTTCAGCATCGCTGGTCGAGGCGAAGATAAAGCGGCCACCGGAGACCTCGATGTCACTCGCAACCTGACGATTCGTGGGGCTAGCTCAGCAACGACGATCATTGATGCGGCAGGACTTGACCGAGTGTTTCAAGTGCTTCGCGGGGTGACGCTCACACTGCAGGATCTCACCGTCCGTGGCGGCAATGTAACCGGAGGCGACGACGGTGGCGGTGTTTTTACAAGCGGCACTTTGGTACTGAATAACGTGGTCATCACCGACAACCATGCAACGCATGGCTTTGGTGACGGTGGGGGAGTCTATGGTGACGAATCTTCTTCCTTGCAGATCTCTGGCACCCTCATTACCAACAACGAAGCCAAGCGAACCGGCGGCGGTATTCACGCTGGAGGCACGATCTCAGTCACGCAAAACAGTCAAATCATAGGCAACAAAGCCGATCTTGGCGGCGGATTGTTTAAACGAGACAGCAAGACGGCCGGTGTCCTCGACAGCACGAATCTCAGTCGCAATATCGCGCGACTCGGCGCGGGCGTCCACAACACTGGCGAGTTGGTTATTCGAGACGTTGTGATCGCCGAGAACCGCGGTGCCGAACTCGGTGGCGGCATTTTCCATCAATTCGGCAAGCTCGACATCGCGCGGACTACCATCCGCGACCACGGCGATAACACAAACAAGGGCGCATCACGCAATGGCGGTGGTATCTACACGCTGAACGGTCAGATCTCGATTTCCGCGAGCACGATCAGCGGCAATTCCGCAGGCATCGACGGCGGCGGCATTTTTGCCTTTGACTCCAACGTCTCACTGATCAACTCGACCATCTCAGGCAACGAAGCTGTGGAAGTCGGCGGCGGTATTCTGCACAAGAACGGCGGCTTGTCTGTGGAACATGTTACGGTCACTGCCAACAAAGCTGGGACATCAGGCGGCGGCAT
>CAUJKL010000899.1 GCA_963204995.1 Planctomycetota bacterium
GTTTCGCCCGCTTGGGCATAGAACGTAAATCCGTCGGTGTCCGTAGCGCTGTGAAGGATCGAAGTGTTCGCCGCACTCTGCGCGATCAAGCTGCCGAACGGCCGGAGCCGAACAAACGGGTTCGCGGCTTTCGCGTCCACGTCGACGATAAAGTCGACTACGTAATGCCCACCGGCGACGCCGTCACCCGTCGGAGTGCCGTCTGGTCCGCCCAGTAAGTTGAACTCGCCGTCCAGGTCATTGCCGACTTCGTCTTCGAACGCACCGTCACCCGAAATCAACAGTAACGCGTAGTCGCCTTCCGGCAGGAATCCGAACTGCGCGTTGAAGTTCAGCGTCCCGGGATTGAAGTCGACGAAGTCGGGATTCGTTACTTGACCGGTGCGGTTATCGAGCAAGAGAACGTCGTCGGCATTAGGTGCCTTCAAACCGGTTCTGGCACTGCGCAATGTGAAGAGCTGCTCGCTCAGCAGCGCATCCAGCGACAGACTTCCTTCCAGAAACGTGCGATCGGTCGGGAAGGCCTGGCCGTTCCAAGAAGAGGCCAGGATGCGGGGACCGGTTGTGTCGAAGATGAATGTGCCGTTGAACGCCGTCATTAGCATTTGGCCTTGCAAGTCACTGACCACGCCCACCGCCATCTCGATCGCGTAGACACCGTCACCGATATTCGCGGAGGGATCGACCGCAAACTCGAACGAGTCGCCATCGATCGCCACCACACCAAGTGCCGGCAAGCCGCCGATCAACAGATCCGCCGCATCGACCGACGACAATAGGACCGCTTCGGAAAAGTTGACGGTGATCGACAAGGGGAACGCGTTTAGCGTTGAGCCGTTGTCGGGATCCGTATCGATCACGGTGGGACCGGGATTGATACCCGTGGCACCGCTGATGCGGAAGAAATATTCGCCGGACGTCGCGTTCGCAGCGCCGACTCGCAACCGGTACTGTCCCGTTTGGGTCGCTGAATGCGTGAAGAGTGCGTTGCGTCCGTCGCCAGCTGAATTATCATCCAGAACGACGGAAGCACCGCTCGGGTCGAACAGCTCTAGCGTTGGGTCGAGGCTGTTACCCAGCGCGACATCGAACGGCGTGAAAGTCACGGCGGTCAGTGCATCGCCGGCGTTGACCGAGAAGCTGTAAAAATCCGCCTCCTCGACAGGCGCTACCGAGAACTCGGCGATGTGTGTGCTCCACAGCGGATCGGGCGAACCGCCAAGACTCACTTCGTTGGCCGCCCAAAACGTGTCGGTCACGGGATCGACGGTGATACCGCTGTAGTCTCCACTGCGGGAACCGGGAAAGAACTGGTTGCCGGCCTTGGCCAACGTCGGCGGCGCGGTCACGCCTCCCGACCCGCCCGCTTGTTGGCCGGTCACGTACATCGAAGTAAATTCGGTGAAGGACGACTGCATGAACGTGATGCCAATGTCACCCGCATTGTTGATTGCAATCGATGGGAAATAAGTCGCGACACCTGGGCCAGGATCGACGTTGCCCTCTTGCGCCAGCGCGGGCACCGAACCGCTTGTATCGAACTCGTACCAGCGCACCGCCGCCTCGCCGCCAAGACCAACGGCGTGGGTCGCGACCAGCCGATCGTTCCGCCACTCGGCGTTCAGCATCCGCGCGTCGTTGGTGTTGCGGAAGCCACCGGGCTGCGGCGCACTGGGATTGCCACCGCTGTCATACGGCGAGACCCCAATCAGGAAGTCGGTGTAGGTCGGCGTGGCGCTTAAAATGTTGTCCATTCGTACAACCCGCACGTCGCCGCGCGTGCCGCCATAGCCGGACTCTTCCACCAGCCACATCGGGTCGCCGGGCACCGATCCGTGCATCGTGGCGGCCGCCATCGTAAAGCTCGTTCCGGGCCGTTCGCTGATGAAGTGCGAGAACGTCGCCGGGTTGGCGTCCAGAATCGTCGACTTGTCGATCGCGACGATATTCACATCTTCGAAGGACGCGCCGAACATATTAAAAGTGAACACCAAGGCATCGGCGTTCCAACCCACTTTCGGATAGTCGGCAAACAGTCCGGGGCTGACGCCGCCGAAATCGATGCGGTGCTGTTCGCTCCACGCGCCGGTGGGATCGGACGTATCCGAAATCGCAACCAACAAGTCCGTTTCGGCTGCCGAAGCACTGGCACCAATCAGCACGGCCACCACCCAGCGATCGACGTCTTCCATATAGGCGACGACTGGGTCGAAGTCGAAGGCCTCGCCAGCAACAACCGATGGGGCGAAGAACGACTTCAACGGTTGAGAAGGAACGACAACGTTGCCGCTCTTGTCATACATCTCGATGGCCGTGTTGACGACTTCGACGACATGATTCAAGCCAGCTGCGGCGTGCGTGTCAGGCGGCTGGCAACCGCAGAAGCTGATGTTGTCGTCGATGCCTGGGAAATCCGTTAGCACCGTGGCAGAGGCGGAAGGCGGAGCGAGAAATCCAAGCCCCGCCGTGGGATCCTGGGCCGAATTGAAGCTGTTGTTCGGTTCGGTGTCGAAGTCGGCACCGCGTGTCACGACCAGCGCATAGTTACTACCACCTCTCACGCGGATGAAGTAGTCGTCCGGTGCCGAGTCGCTCGTCTGATCCGTGAAATTGTTGATCACCCGATCGACATTATCCGTGGCACTACCGGTCGCCAGCAACGTCAATCCCGCATCGTACAACTCCACGACAACTCCGGGATTACCGTCATTCAATGCCACGGTCGCCGTCTCGCCATCGGCCAGCGAGAAGCTGTACCAATTCTCCTCGACGACCGGTGGAATCGCGACTGTCAACGTGGCGGTCATCGTGTAGGTGCCGGTGTCCGTACCGTACGAATCGGCGACGGCGTAGTAGTCGCCGGAGTAGGTGAAGCCGCTGAAAACGAGGCTGGACTCAGAGCCCAAACCGCCGTCGTCATCCTCCGCCAGCTGGACGCCATTCTCGTCAAACAACCGGACGTAGGGATCGAAGAGCGTTCCCAGACCCGATGGACTGCCTTGCAAGTCTAGAACGAGTGCATCGCCTGGTGCCGCCGAGAATCGGAAGAAGTCCCAGTCACCATTGCTGCCCGCGCTGATGGCACCGGTCGCGATGGCTTGAAGTGTGTTGCCGCCAACATCGGCGAACGACCCCGTCCAGTCCTCCGCGAAGGGCAGATCATTAATGCTTCCACCGGGAACTCCGTCATCGTTCGGTTCCGTCTCGGCCAGCGGGCCGGAGCCACCGTCCACGGCTCCCGATACGACCGCGCCGCGCGCTTCGGGACCGCCGCCTAGCAATTGGAAACTGAAATTGATGTCTTGCGCCGTCGCGGGCGAATCATTCGCCACGCCCCCGGCGGCTTCGGTTTCCAAAGCCGCGTTGCGGAAAATATCGAGCGAAAGTTGAGTGGCGTCGTCAGAACTGAGGACGAGTTTATAGAGCCCGTCGGCGGGAATGATAATGGACGACAGGGCGACTGGAGCCCCAGCGGCAAGCGCCGACGCAGTCGCTCCCGCCACACCGCTCAACGCGATTCCCAACGTCGCGGTCGCTGAGCCCGGCGTGGCGATCGCGCTGATCGTCTCCCCCGCTTCCGCGAAGAAGGTGAAGCCGTCTGTGTCGTTCGAGTTGTGCAGGAACGAGGTATTCGCCAGGCTTTGCGCGATCAAGCTGCCAAACGGAGCCAGCCGCAAGAACGGATTCGCGGCCTTCACGTCAAAGTCGACGAAGAAGTTCTGGAAGTAGTCGCCGCCAGCCACTCCGTTACCGGTGGGCGTGCTGTCCGTTCCGGGACCCAGCGGTTCGCCATCGAGATCGTTGCCAACCGCATCTTCAAAGGCGTCATCACCCGAGATCAACACCAACGTATAAAAGCCCTCGTCTAACGGCGCGAAGTCGACCGTGACGACGTCCAAAGACACATTGGCATTCACTTGATTCGGCGAGATCACTTGACCTGTCGAGTTGTTGAAGAGCAGCACGTCGTCGCGGCCTGGCACGCGCGTGCCTCGTCCAGCGCGAAAGAAGGTTCGGAGCGGTTCATTGAACG
>CAUJKL010000900.1 GCA_963204995.1 Planctomycetota bacterium
TACGGGGAAAATGACAGGCTGGAAGCCTATCCCACGATTTTTTCACAACCTCACCGTGAGACTGCTTGCTTGCAGGCAGTGAGAGGATCACGAATCGCTTCACGGGACGAATGGGCTCGACCGTCGACGTTGTCCAGCTCACAGATCCCGCGCGACTTGCGGACCGCACTGCTTCTCCGAAGACTCCGAAGCAGTGGCACGATGGTCCCAGCGGGGCACCCAGCTTGCGCGAGCGTTAAGAACTTACCCGTAGGCCGGAACAAGGTTTTGCGCAGTTCCGGCAGCAGTGTGGCGTTGGGCAGTTGCCGGAACTGCAAAGACTTGTTCCGGCCTGCTTGTGATCCTCGCGTTTGGTACGTTCTCGTGTGTCGCTCGCCTTAGTTCGAATTTTGCACTTTTTGGAGTGCGGCGATTCATCGCCGCTTTGGTATTCTTCGACCTGGAGCCAATTATTCGCGAGCCTTTGTAAGTTTTGGTGATGCTGAAAAAAAGTGCTTCGCACTCGAGAGCAAAGCGGTGACAAGTCACCGCAGTCCAAAGAAATGTGAAACTCGCCTTAGCCTGCAGCCAAACGCAGCAACAAGGCCAGGCGTCAATCTACCTGCGGTGGCAAGTTACCGTACAGCCAGCCTGTGCCGCTGAAGGCCGGATGCGGCGGTCGCGTCGGAATGGTATCCGGCTGAAGTTGCTTGGTCAGTGCGATGCCTTCATCTGCGAAGGTGGTGCCGGCGGTTGGGATCAGGTTGCTGTAACTGGACAGCCGTGTTTCGTATCCGCCGCCGCGCGGTCCGAGAGCTTCTTCCGTCGGTACGTAGCCCACACACCCGTTGGCAAGCGAGACGGGAAACGTCAACGGAAAATCACTTCCCTGCTTGATGTCCAAACCGTACTGGCAAAAATACTCGGCTGGGTTGCTGACGAACACGACGGGGCCAACTTGCACGGCTTGGACCTCCGCGTCGACGACAGGCTCCTTTTGAATGAGCGCGTCCAGCATGACCGTTTCCTTGGCGAAGGTGAGTTCCGTGGCATCGGCTTTCGGGTTGGAGTTCTCTAACATCTCGTAAGCAGCCTGGACGCGATCCGGTCGTGGAGCGCGGCGTTGGATCTGGAGTACTTTGTTGCGCGAAGCGACGGCGAAATCCTTCGTCGTTTCCATCAAGTACATCACTTTGACGGCCTCTGCTCCCACCCGACCGCCGACCATCCGCGACCACTGCTCGGGTTGGGGCCTGGAATACGGGCTGAGATTGTCGACTTGCGTCACGTCGCCCGAAGCACCGGCGGTAAATACGACAATCACCTGCTCGCCCATCACCCCGCGAATGACGCGTTCCAGGTAGTAGATGTAGTTCGCGGAGATGCCGCCCGGATTGACGGTGGCGTGGCACACGAAGTTGACGATGCAGCCGACGAGTTGTCCTTCGTCATCCCACGCCGCGACAACACCGACTTCGGGATCCGTCGGGCCCGCGGGGCTCAGGATGTCGGGATTGCCCTGACCCGGATGCGTGTTCTCGAATCCGCTCTTCATTCGAAAGCGGCGATTGAACGCCACCTTATCTTCAATGCCGCTGCCGAAGCCGACGTTCAGGGCCGCGAGCTTTTCATTCGCCTCACAAGTCGCCTCGACGATGGCGGTCTGGACCCGCTCCAGGTAGATCGGATCGGCCGCCGACGATTTCTCGTAAGCCAACTTCTGCACGAACTCGGACGCATGATCGAACTCGCCCGGTTGCACCATTCCCGTGGGGCCCGAGGAATGGGAATGCGACGCGGCGATCATGATCGAATCGGCGGGGATACCGCACTTCTGCTCGATCGCCTGACGGCAAGCCAACACCAGATGCCGAGGCACGGTCAAGGCATCGAGACCGAGAATCGCCACGCGGTTGTCGCCATCTTGGAACACAGCCGCGCGCACCTTACAAGCATCGTGAAACGTCCGGTGGAAGCTCTTGCCGTAACCACCTGGCTGCTCCATGCCAATATCAGGCGTGATGTCGCGCTCGGCAAAACCTGCTTGTGCCGCCCAGGTATCGTGCGTCAGAGTGAGCGAGAGAATCGCCAGCCCAATCGCCGCCGTGAATGTCAGTCGCATAGTCATTTGTTCCGCCTCAATTCCCGTAATCGAGTTTCCATAGTTTCGAGTGTCGCGCCGAGCGAGTAGAATCTAAACTCGGATGCACCACATTATAGTCGGTCGACCACGACCACGGAACCTGAACGCGAGGACAACATGACTGCTAACAACGACAAACGTTCACACGGCCAGATCGATCGTCGCCATTTGCTGAAAGGGACGGCGGCAACGTCACTGGCGTGGATGGCCGGCGCCTCCGCGATCGCGAATCGCGCCGAGGGCCATGACGCCGAGCGAGATGCTACGCTCATCCAGCGCGAGAACCAACACGCCGGCTCGACGGACTGGCAACTGACACGCGTCCGAGTTGATCAGAGCACCTTCCGCTCACCGTGGATCGAAGGCTATTGCTCGAAACAGAGTGTGGCGGCGGGCGAGTCGATCGACATCATGGTTTCTACCGACCCGGTCCAAGACTTCACGATCGAGATCTTCCGTACCGGCTACTACGGTGGCCGAGGGGCACGATTGATGAAAACACTTGGACCGTTCAAGGGCAAGGCACAACCGCTGCCAGCGATCGGGGAAAAGAATCTGCACGAGTGCCGTTGGGCGCCGAGCGTCTCGCTGACGATTCCCGATGACTGGACCAGCGGGGTCTATCTCGGTCGGTTGACAACGACGAGTGATGCTTCGGGGCACGGGTATTGGCAGAGCTATGTCGTATTCATCGTCCGCGACGACCGACCGGCCGACATCTTGTTTCAATGTTCGGATAACACCTGGCAAGCGTACAATCGCTGGCCTGATAAGTACTCGGTCTACACGCATCCCAAAGGCAACCAAGGGCCGTGGGCGGACGTCAGTTTTGATCGGCCCTATGCCAAGTATGCACAGATCTACGAGAACCCTCAGTCCATTGGCTCTGGCGAATGGCTGTGTTTCGAGTTCCCCTTTGCCTACTGGCTGGAACAGCACGGCTATGACGTGACCTATTGTTCGAACAGCGACATGCTGACGCCGGATCACGGCTTGAAGTGCAAGTCATTTCTGAGTGTGGGGCACGACGAGTATTGGAACATTCGGCAGTACGAGAGCGTCGTGAAGATGCGCGACGAAGGCGTCAACCTGCTGTTCTTTTCGGGTAACTCGGTGTGTTGGGTGACGCCGTACCGAGACAGTTACGATGGCCGCGCGAACCGCATCATGTTTCGCGGTGGACCTTATGGCGGCGAACATCGCTATGCGGTGGAGCGCGAACGAGATCATGGCCCCTTTCCGCATCGCGGGCCGGACGAAGGATACTTGATGGGTTCGCGCAACGTCGACCCTGTGAACGGCGGCGGCGATTGGGTGGTCGACAAGCCGGATCACTGGATCTTCGAAGGGACGGGCATGAAGAAAGGCGAATCGATTCCGGGCTTGATCGGTTGGGAATATCATGGCGACCCACCGGCCGATATCGCTGGTTTGGAAGTCGTCGCCAAGGGGATCGCGCTGCAAGGCGGTGTGAATCCACAGAATTGGACGGCCACAATTTACCCCGGCCCCAAGAATAACTTTGTCTTCAACGCCTCCACGATCTTCTGGTGTCAAGACTTGTCCAGCCCGCCGGGACACATGCTTCCCTGGTCGCATTGGTCGCGACCCCACGGCCCCGATGAACGCGTGCAACGAATCACGCACAACTTATTGAAGCGAGCGATCACTCGGTAAGATCACGCCGGCCAGAGTTGAGCGCCTCCGTCGACACGTAGCGCCTGACCGGTCACGAAATCGCCCAAGGGTCCGGCGAAGAACTCGACCACGCGAGCCACTTCATCCACCTGCGCGATGCGGTCGAGAGTTCCTTCGGTCACCATGCGTCCCTCGTCGACTTGTCGCGTCCCCAGGTAGCGGCCGGTTCGCGTCTCGCCGGGAGCCAGACTGTTGGCGGTCACGTTGTGTGGTCGCAGCTGGTCAGCCAGACAACGTGTATACGCCACGACGCCCGCTTTGGCTGTCGAATAGATCGCGCTGTTCGCCGTGCCTCCGAAAGCCTCGATCGAGCTGATTGTAATGATGCGACCCGAGCGGCGTTCGATCATGCCGCGCGCCACCTGCTGGCAGACCAGGATGGTGCTCAGCAAGTTACGATCCAACACCGAGCGGATGTCGACTTCCTTAATCATCACGGCGTCGTTCGGTTTCGGCTTGCCTCCCGCCGCAGCGATATCTCCTCCGGCGTTGTGGACCAGGATATCGATCGGCCCCAGTTCAGCGATGATCGTCTCGACCACGCGCTGGACATGATCGCTCTGCGTCAAGTCGCCCAGCACGTGCACCGTTCTGACATCGAACTGTTTGCCGATGTGGTCGGCCGTGTCAGACAAGGTCGTTCCTTCGCCGTATTCGGACGGCCCGTGTTCGCGCATGCCATGTACGCCGACGGCACAGCCTAAGGCGGCCAAACGCTCGGCGAAGGCGCGCCCTAACCCGCGACCGGCTCCAGTTACGAGCGCCGTCTTTCCGGCCAGCATACGAGCGGTGTCAGTCATATCACTTCCTTTTTCTTTTCTGAAACAACTATTCCAGCGCCGGTCCCGCGATACGTTCACCATTCTGCTGACGCTTCTGGTCGTGCGGATCAAAGGTGCCATAAAAAAGTGCGTTCGCGTCCATCCACGTCACCAGACGCTGGAGATCGTCGTCGGTAAGTTCGACGCCCTCGTGTCCCTTCAATAGCAGCGCCATCAGTTTACTCGCTCTGGCACCGAACACGTCCGGTCGCGTTTGCGGTTCCGCGTTGGCAGCCGGTGAGCCGTTCCACTGCGAGAAGGACACCAGCGGTGCCAACGCATTGTAGGACGTGGTAAAACTTCCTTCGGGTGTACCGGTCAAGACAACGCCTCCGGCTGCATCAACGCCGCTGTGGCAACCGACACAGTGCTTATCGAGAACCGGCTGAACTAGAATCGGATAGCTCAGCGGCTTGGACCCATCGGGCCCTGCGGCGATTATCGAAGGCGCTCGCGTTCTTGCCAGTGCCGAAAAGCGCGGGCTGGGAACGCGGCTGGGATACTGATGGCATCCGATACAAGTGGCGTGCTCACCCGGTTGCAGGTAGGTGAGGCTTCGCATCGTCTGTACCGCCATGCCTTTCTCGTCCAGCGCCTGGAATAAGAGAGGGACTTCGGCGGGGGCACGGAAGTAAGCCGAGCCGTCGGGTTCGACGGGAACCGTCCCCAAGACCTGCTTGCCGGGCGAGGCATTCGCCAGTCCGACTTTCGGACTGTTCGCGTGGGGCGTCGTCTTCGGCAGCACTTGCAGAACGCGAAGCCGCTCGATCGTCTCCGTTCCCGGCAGTTTCGGCCAGCTCTCGTAAACATTCTGTACGAAGAAAGTTCCTTCGCCCGCGTGTGTCTCTTGCAGCGTGGATGCCAGAGCGGGCGGACGCTGACGGGCACGCAACGGCGTGGGCCAGAGGCTGCCGATGTTAACGTCGCGATAGAGAAGCTCCTTGTTTCCGAAGCGATCAACAAGATAAAGCCCGAACATATTGGCCGTATTGGCATCCGGCTCGCCAATCAACGGATCGAAGCTGTACGCGGCGAGAAAGTAAGTCTCGGAAAGCGGATACGGAGTGCGGTAGCAGTGCCCCGGCCAGCGCTGCTCCTCCGGCGGTATCGTCGGAGGCGAGGCAACTCCGATGGGAGCATGCCATCGTTGGACAGGAGATTCGCTTTCTGGAAAGAGTGCGTCGGGAGTGAGCCGCGTGATCGGTCCAGGGCCATCGACTCCCTGAGTGACATCGACCAAGATGATCGAGCCAGCCGTCATGGCGTGGTGTGCGCCGGCCGTTGCCATCACCCGGTTCGAGCCTGGTACGGGACGAGCTTCCCAGATTCCAACCGGGTTAAAGGTGTTGTTGCCGTAAAAAGCTCGGACGTCGCTGCCATCGGGTCGCACGCTCCACAGCTGCTGGTAGTGGACCGCGTTTCGATCCACGTAGTCCCAGCGCGTATAGATGACGCGACCGTCGTTCATCACCGCCGGATCCCACTCCTGCGTCTCGTGGAAAGAGACGACGCGTGGGTTCGAGCCATCCGCCTCGGCGACCGCCAGCGTGTAGACGGGACAAGGGCCTCGGCCGCAGCGGTGAAACCCACCTCGTCGCGTTGACAAGAAGAGGATCTTTCCGTCCGGCAGATAGCGCGGCGAAAAATCATCGTAGGGGCCTTCGGTAACCTGTCGGAGATGGGTGCCGTCGGTCGCCATCTCGAAGAGGTGGTAGTGTCGGTCCTGCCTGCTGTCACGATCGGGAGGTGCTGAGTCGGCTTCGCAGAAAGCGAACAAAACTCGGCTCCCGTCCCAAGATACTTCGGGATGCTGATAGCTGCCCGAGGGCAACGTTGCGAGTTGGCGGGACTGCATCGAAGTTCCGGGGCTATCGAGAACGAAGACGCCTCCGCCCGGTCGTGCGCACATGCCGGAATACTGCGTCAACTGATGACTGAAGCTGCTGGGAACGCGTTTGATGAAGAGCAGCGGTCCGATGTCCGCCAGCGGATTCGCCAAGGCGATACGTCTGCGAGCGATGTGGACACGTCGCCACAGGTCTTCCCATTGCGAATCGTTTGCTTGACGGTTGGCCGACAGCAGTTCCCGCTCGATGCGCAATTCTTCCCACCGCACCGTCAGATCGGTAAGTGGGTTCCCCGCCGCAGCAAGATCTTGAAGCAAGTGGTCGCCGCGTTGCATGACATTCTGAAGAGCCTGTTCCCAGGTGCGAGGTTCGCGATCGGTCCCGATTCCATCCTGCATGCGCCAGTCCCACTCGACGAGTGCTTGCTCGATGGATGGTCGTAGCGGCGGCAGGGTTCGCGGTGGGAATTGCTCTTCGCCGCGCGGAAAGGCCAGCGGGATGTCGAACGTTAGTTCCTTTGACGTGCAACGCATTTGCCGCCAGCGAACTCCCGCCTCGTCGTCGATGGCGCGAGTGGTCACGGCGATCGTGGACGCTTCCTTGACGTCGTTGAGTTCAAGCTCGATCACCACAGAGTCGCCACTTCGAGCTATCTGCGTTACGCGTTGATCACCGATCGCCAGCTCCACTTCCGCCTGCTTGCCGTGAACGATCGCCACTTCGGCGGTGATCCGTAACGGTGTGACGACGTTCTTTATCGGGATGTCGAAGCGGACACTTTCGTCGTTTCGTACACTCACCGTGCATGTCTTGGCCGGTTCCATCACGGCGACCTGCGGTCCCGATTCTCCCGCAATCAACGAGAAGCCGCTTGCGTTGGCGCTCGCCGGTGGAGCGGGTTCGCCGGCCATCGATGTCGTGATCGTTCCGAAGAAAGGCATGTGCGGATCGCGGACGAGACGTGCCTCGACCCAGTTCGCCATGTCGCAACCGATGCCGTCTCCAGAATCCGTGGCAATCAAACGCAGCTCGCGAGCATTCTGTAGTGGAACCCGCACTTCTTTGGCCGCATCGCTGTCGGACATGGGCGGACTTTCAAATACGATATCGCCATCGACTGCGATTCGAAAAGTCACGCTCCCTTTATTGCCGCCTTGCCATTGGACTCCGATCAGCGCGCGAAACTCGGTGAACTGATTCCTAAGATCGATAACGATTTCGCCGTTGGCGTGGTGTCCGAGCCCACGCTCAAACGTCTTGTCACCGATCCGCAAGGGCGAGCCCGTCGCCCCGGTTGGGGCGGCGGCGGTGTCCAGGCCGAAGTCTCCCCACTGCTGTTGATGCTTCAAGTGGACACCCGTCGTCGCGTCACTGAGGAACTCCTCGGACTGCCCGACCGAGGCGACGAACAGCAACGACACCAAGATCGCTAGTGACCCACAACGGCCTAACCAACACATCATATTCATTCTCCCTACAGAAACGAGATTGCCCTTATCGCAAACTCAAGTTAGTAACATGATGTGGACTGTCATCCAATGCTTAAAGCGGGTTGATCGGCTCAACGACACATGGCAAGCTGCATGGCAGGCCCGGTTCTTCGACTATGTCGCCAAAGGTCGTAGCGTCCAACCTCCGTTCCGCTGCGGCAATGACGTTGTCCATTCGTCGGTGCAGCGGGCATAAGCCGCTGGTGTGGGCGGGCTTTCCCAGCGGGCATCGTTCGATGCGTTGGAAAGCATCGACGGCATTGACGACTTCCAAGATTGTCAGCTCGTCCGGGTCGCGGGTAAGCCAATAACCTCCACGTAAACCACGCTTCGAATCGACGATCCCCGCGCGGTTGAGCCTCTTCATCACCTTTGCCAAGTAGCTGCTCGGCGCATCGATTGCGAGAGAAATCTCCGTTGTCGTGCTGGGAGTATCGCGCTCATACGCCAAGTAGACAATCGCCCGCAGGGCATACTCCGCTGTTTGCGATACCACAAGGCACCTCCCGGCGTTTTGCATCACTCAGATAACTGGACCGTGACGTCCATAATTGCCGCTTTGGCCGTGGCTGTCAAGTTGTTGTTTCCACGCCTGCGTACCGTGAATCGGCACTGGCCCAGAATCGCTTGTCATGGCGAACTAGTTCGCGGACTTGCCCGCTCGCGGTCAAATGCTGCAACAGCCTATCCAACACCTCAGGCTCTACTTCACAGAGCGAACCGCATAGATCTTCGCGTGACATCGGATGGCGACGGACCATCTCGCAGATAGCTTCACCCAGATCGTGATGGCCGGCGACCTGGATGCTTACCGCAGTGGGACACACGACTTCCGCCACGCGACCCAGCGCATCGCACGCGCGTTGCACGCTCTCGTCGTCGGGGACTTCGACCGACGACACGGCAGGCGGACGAATCGGGAGGTTGATGTGAACCTGGTCCGGTGCGATGCGTCGAACTGCGTCGGCCAAGTCGGACAATGCCTCCGCCGTGTCATTCAGGCCTTGGATCAGAACGACCTCGAGCCAGAAGTGCCCCTGAAATTCCTTGCGGAAAGCAATCAGGCCATCCATCAGACGGGCGAAGGTCAGTTCCGGTGCCGGACGGTCAATGCGTTGGTAAAGCCGCTCGCTGCCCGCGTCGAGGGTTGGCAACACCGCGTCCGCCGGCATTAGCGCGGCTCGCACCTCAGGGAGGTAAAGCAGCGAGCCGTTTGTAATCACGGCGATGGGAACGTTGGTCGCTTCCTTCAACTCGGCAATGATGCGACCCAGGCTGGCGTGCAGGGTTGGCTCGCCCGATCCGGCGAATGTCAGCCAGTCGATCTCCCCTACATCGTACGACTGCAACGCGGTCCTTACCTCGGCAATGATCTCGTCCGGCGGAAAGTAGTCGCGCCGCTCGTTGGTCAGTTCAGAAGTCCGTCCGAGCTGACAATAAACGCAGTTCCAATTACAGGTCTTCAGCGGAATGGGATCGATCCCTAACGATCTTCCCAGTCGTCGCGAGGGGATGGGACCGAAGACGTATTTCATTTGCTTTTCCTACTGAGTGCTTTTCCGACAGATAAAAAGCAAGAACATAAGGTAGGCGAGATCCAGTGACGATTTAACAGAGGCCGTCGGCTTCACCGCAAACAGACGACTCGACTCATTATGGACCTCATCATCCACAATGTCGATGGGAAGAAGAGAAAGGCCGATGATCGCTCACTGCCGTCAGACGCTCTAGCCACCAACGCGGAAGCCACATTCAGTTCTGACACGAACTGCGTGCAGGAGATTGCGGGCAAGGCGATCTACTAGACCATAAGACAGCGACAGGCAAACTGGCCTGTTGCATCGCTCGCGGACAATATAGTCTTTGCTTCGTCCAACCAACGCACGTCGTTCAATTCACACTTCGGCTCGGCGTTCTGTCACGAAATGAAGCATCGTCACTCACCCGCTCCCTCGCCTCTTGTCGATGCGCCGGCTTTGCTTGTTCGCGTGGTCGACACCGTGCTCCGGTTCCGAGTGCTGCTTTTGCTGTTGTGTATCGCGACGGCCGCATTCGCGGCGGGGCCGTCTTTAGAGCTGGAGTTCGATCGCAGTCTGGAAGGGCTCTTTACCGAGGGCGATTCGCGGCTGGTGAACTATGTCGAAGATAAGGAACTCTTTGGCGCTGCCGAGACGGGCGTCGTGGCGTACACCGATCCCGAGTTATTGACTTCCGCCGGGCTCTTGCAACTCGAACAACTGAACGCCAGGCTTCGCGAAGTTCCGGGCGTTAAGAACGTGCTCAGCCTGGCCCAAGCCAGACTGCCGGGAGCACCACTCAGCTCTCTGTCGCTGCGCGAGCACCTGGAGCATGAGACGGTCACTTCGAGCGAGCTTCGAGCCGAGTTAACCAACTGCGATCTCTACGTCGGTCGGCTACTTTCCAAGGACGGCAATACAACGGTCTTGCTTGTCACCTTCGCAGCGAGTGAGGCAGACATCGCGTCGCGCGACGAAACGATTCGGACGATCCGTTCGATTTGCGATGCGCACACACCACCAGCAGTCCTCGCCGGCGGGCCGGTACTCGTCAACGATGTCTACGAACATCTCGAACAGGATGGGCGCACGTTGGGAATCGCTTCAAGTCTTGTCTTGGCAGTGGTCATTGCGGTTCTGTTTCGTAACTTGCGATGGATCCTGCTACCGCTTGCGGTCGTACAACTGACGCTTGTCTGGACCAAGGCACTACTCGTCGTCGGCGGCGGGCGGCTGAGCATGGTCAGTTCGCCCTTGGTCGCCTTGGTCACCGTGATCGGAACGGCCACGATCATCCATGTCGCAATTCGTTTTCGTGAAGAGCGGACTACCCGTGAACCCAACGACGCCTTGCGGCGCACACTGGTTCACATTGGACCCGCGATCTTCTGGACTTCTCTCACAACTGCGGTTGGATTCAGTTCGTTGCTCGCCAGCCGCGTCGCTCCCGTCGGCAGCTTCGGCGGCATGATGACGCTGGGTGCTTCGCTGGTCTTCGTCGCTGCGATGGGGCTGTTGCCAGGCGGAGTATTGATCGGTCGCTACGGCACGGACCCAGCTCACGCGCCAGGCGAGCGACACGTGGCCGCTTTGCTCAACCACCTCGTGGCGGCTGTCGAGTTGCATCCGTGGCGCGTCGCGAGCGCCGGCATAGGACTATTGGCGATAACATCCTTGGGCATTCTCCGTCTCGAAGTGGCCACGGATTTCGACGAGAACTTCCGGCGTTCAAGCCCGATCGTCAAGTCGTTCCACTTTATCATCGACCGCATGGGAACGATCGAGGCGCTCGATGTGCTTATCGATGTACCACCGTTGTTGCATGGCAAGGACGTCGACAAGTTTTTAGAGAGGGTACAACTGCTTCAACGTGAGTTGACGGAAGAAGAAGGCGTCACGAACACTTTGAGTGTGGTAAATGTATTGGATTTCATGACGGGCACTCGCCTCGAGCGAGCCGATATCGCGACCCGCCTCGCGGCCTTTTCGCTGGAGAAGATGACGGCGGCACAACGACTAGAGTTCCTGCGGACGATCCAGCCTGATTTAGTTGCTGGCTTCTGGAATCAAGAACGAGGCGTGATGCGCATCATTGTGCAAACGGGCAAAGTGCGCGGCACCAAGGCCAAGCTGCAACTCGTCGAGCGAATCGAGCGCCGTGCGCGGGAACAATTCCCCGACGCGCGGGCGGCGGGCGTGGCGATCCTGCTGGCTTATCTGGTGAAGAGCCTACTCGCGGATCAATGGATAACGTTTGGTCTGGCGGTAGCGGCAATCGTGCTGATGTTGATGCTCGCCTTTCGAGACTGGCGACTGGGACTAATCGCCCTGATTCCGAATGCGACACCGATTCTGATCGTCGTCGGCGTGATGGGCTGGGCGGGCCTCAAGGTGAACGTCGCGACAGCGATGTTAGCCAGCGTTTCGATGGGCTTGGCGGTCGATTTCAGCATCCATTATCTCTACCGCTTTCAGCACGAACTCCGGTCGGGCAAATCCTTCCACGATGCAGTTCGCGACGCACATGGCAGCGTCGGGCTGGCAATGGTTCTCGCCAATATCGCGTTGATCGCGGGCTTCTCGACGTTGGTAATCTCGGCGTTTATACCGACGGTCCATTTCGGTTTGCTGGTCAGCGTGGCGATGCTTGGCGGGTTGGTGGGGAACTTAATCTCGTTGCCGATCCTGTTGCGACTACTGTACGCACGCGGTCATTCTCAATCGCCCTGACTCCATTTCAGCTCGACAACATCTGCACCATTGGCTGCGACGGGAACCTTGAAACGAACAAGTCCAGTGGCATCGCCCTGAGTTGGATTTGACGCGTGTTCGCCCCGTCGACCCTCCGTGCAGTGAAGTAGCGGCCCGAAGTTCACGCCTGAATCGAGCACTCAATTCGATCCGAACCGCCTTCTTGTTCACTTCTGATAGTCGGCACCCGTGAGGCTGTGTAAGACTGATTGTTGCCACTGGCGAAGTCGTGTTTGCAGTGCCTTTGCTGTGGCGGCTTGTTGGTCGATAAGGTTGATTGTTTCGGCGGGATCGGCGTGCAGATCAAACAGTTCGCGTAGAGGCTCGCCCTGTTTCTGTTCGTGGATGACGAGCTTGAAGTGGCCGTCAATGATGGCTCGAGGGCCGAGGTAGTCGGCGTCGGTGATGGTGGGATGTCGGAAGTTGTTGAAGTCGCGAGTGGCTTTGCCGCCCATGAGTTTGACGAGTGGCGTCGTACCGGTTTGCAACTCGAGGTCGATGTAGGGTTCGCGTTTCGAGTTGCTGGGATTGACGTTATCGAACTCCCAAAAGAAAAGTGGATTAGTACGTTCGGTCATGTTGCCATCGAGCAGCGGAGTGAGATCAATGCCGTCGATCGGTCGATCGGGAAGCGGCTGACCAACGAGTGTACAAAGCGTGGGCAGGAGATCGCTCGTGCTGGCGCGGACTTGGGTGCTACGTGGCTGTGGAATGCGAGCGGGCCACTCGATCAGCCCAGGCACGAGGATACCACCGTCATAGACTTGGCCTTTGACACCGCGATGTGGTGTGACCAGTGAACCGTCGGCTGATGTGCCATTGTCACCACAGTAGAACAATAGCGTATTGTCGCGCAGGCCTTCGGCAGCGAGGTGGTCACGCAAGATGCCGATGGCGCGATCCATCGCGGTGATCTCTGCATAGCGTTCGCGCAGCACTTCGCCCTGCGCGCGCGTGGTTGGCCCGCCGGTCTCGTTGGAAGTCAGCTTGACCTTCTTGTCCGAATACTTCGCTGGCAAGTCGTCGTAGAGCGCCAGGTCCGCAGGCAGTCCGCTGTACGGCTCATGCGGCGAACCGAACCAGACGACCGTAAAGAATGGTTTGTCAGACTTGTGCGTGCTGTCGATGAAACGAATCGTTTCGCTGATGAGGATCTCAGAGCTTTCGCCTGGAAAGACTTCAGGCGGTGCCCCGTTACGCGAGAGGGATGGATTGAGCTCGAAGAAGTTATCGTGCGAAAGCCACTCATCAAAATTCATCGCGCCAGGATTCACGGGTGACGCGGCCTTCACGGCACCGAGATGCCATTTGCCAAAGTGTGCGGATCGATAACCGGCCTGCTTTAGAATCTGTGCCATCGTGATTTCCTCCGGGCGAAAGGACCACCCAGGAGCAAAGGTGCCCATGCGGTTCGGATGACGTCCAGTGAGAAAACTGGCCCGCGTGGGCGAGCAGCTTGGATGTCCGGCATAAAAACTCTCCAGCCGCAACCCCGTCGCCGCCATCTCGTCGAGCACGGGCGTTTTGACATGCGGATGCCCGTTGTAGCCGGTCTCTTCCCACCCGTGATCGTCTCCCATCAGCAGAATGATGTTCGGCTGAGCAGAAAACGACAAATTGCAAATGCCCAACGTAAAAATGGCGAGAACTAGCGAAAGTGATTTCATAGTAAGATTCCGTTAGTAACGTGGCGTTGGTTTTCGGCCTGTGAATCAGCTGCTTCGCCTTCTTCTTTACTTTACCCGTTCGGGATGCTTCAAACTGACGACCTAATTCGGTGGAGCATGCGTCTTGGAACTGATCGAGTACGGCCTGCAGCTTGGCTTTCGCGGCCACGGCATCGCTGGCAAGTTCTGTCGATGCGAGATCCAACTTCTCTGTGGAGTCAATTTTGAAACCGTAGAACTGGCCGGTGCATAGCAAGATATTCTTCCTTCGGTTGCGTTGGTGTTCGCGTTCGAGCGTAGTATGCTCGTGATCACGATTATAAAGTGCGGGCGCTCCCGAGTGTGCTCCCAAAGTCGGACTTTCAGATTTGAAATCCACGCCACGCAATTGCGGCTCCGCAGGCATTTGGACCAAGTAGGTTCGTCTGACTAAAGGTGAGCTGATGAACAGCTCTGCTCGCCTTCACTCGCCCTTTACGATAGTTGAAATCTCGGATCGCTTCCAAGCCCGACCGACTCGCTAAGCCGTGCTGTTGCGCGCGGGTACGGGTACTCGCATATTCTTAGCGTGAAAAGAAGAAAGGCTTGCTCCATTTATGAGTTCGAGTTTCAAGTGCCTGCTCCTGGATGGTATGGGTTTTGCGGAGACGAGACCGTCGACGTAACTTCCAAGAATTGAGAAGGAATTGAACCATGATGAATCGAATCGTTGCATTGTTGGGTGACGAGGCCGAGTCGCTACTGAACCACCAGTGCGAGACTATCGCTAAGGAGGCGATACACCTGCCGAGTCCGGACGTGGTGACGCGGGACTTCGCAATGAGCGATCGCAATCCCCGAGTGCTGGCCAATCTCCAGCGAATTGTTGGACACGGACGTCTGCAAAACACTGGGTACGTGTCCATTCTTCCCGTCGATCAAGGCATCGAGCATTCTGCGGGAGCGTCCTTCGCGCCGAATCCGGCCTACTTCGATCCGGAGAACATTATTCGTCTCGCCATCGATGGCGGATGCAATGCCGTTGCATCGACCTTTGGGGTGCTGGGAGCGTGCTCGCGTCGGTATGCCCATCGCATACCCTTTATTGTCAAAATCAACCACAACGAGCTCCTTACCTATCCAAGTGCGTTCGACCAGATCATGTTTGGCACCGTTCAACGCGCTTACGATTTAGGAGCCGCAGCGGTCGGGGCCACGATCTACTTCGGATCGCCGGAATCTCGGCGGCAGATCGTCGAGGTTGCCGAAGCGTTTTGCCGAGCCCATGAACTGGGAATGGCAACAATTCTCTGGTGTTATTTGAGGAATCCGGCCTTCAAGACGGATCAGGACTACCACGTTGCCGCCGATTTGACCGGCCAGGCGAACCATCTGGGCGTGACCATTCAAGCCGACATCATCAAGCAGAAGCTGCCAGAGAACAACGGCGGCTATACGGCGATCAAGTTCGGCAAGACTTCGCCCCTGGTTTACGAACGCCTGACGACCGATCATCCCATCGATCTCTGTCGCTACCAAGTCGCGAACTGCTATATGGGAAAATGCGGATTGATAAACTCAGGCGGCGCGTCGTCGGGTGATTCCGATCTGGCCGAGGCCGTACGGACAGCCGTGATCAACAAGCGGGCTGGCGGAATGGGATTGATCAGCGGTCGAAAGGCCTTCCAACGCCCGATGGATGAAGGGATTAAACTGCTCAATGCCATTCAAGACGTCTATCTTGAGAGTGCTGTGACGGTCGCCTAAGCTTCTGTCCTGCGAGATCCTGCGGTCGTCGCCAGCAAGTCGTCCCCCCTTGCCACGTCGTCCTTGGAGTGAGTGGTGGACTCGCCCGCCAAGTCCCGAGTGGCTTGCTGCGGCGTTATTCGTTGCGACTTTTTGTCGTGACTCACGAGCATCATCATGCGTGCGGCTGCATCCGGTGGAATCGATAGTGCGCGCGTCATTGTGCGTCCTCCGTACAGAATTTGATTGGCTGAACCTCCCATTCCCTCTTGCAATTCTAGTACCGAATATCGCAGGGGCAGCATAAAACAGCCCCCTACAATCGCTGCATTCACGAGAATGAAACACGACAACGAGATAAAAGGTGGCATTAATCCTTAACGGAACGAGAATTGCATCTATGCTGCAAGTGCGTGATATGTAACAGGCCTCCCTCCAAGTTAGGTTCCGGATTGAGGCTGCGAATAACCACGGATTCAGAGGAGATCATGGCCATGTTTAGCAACCTTAGTACGACTGCGGTTAAAGATCTGTTTCAGGATGCTTGTAAGCTTGGGGAAGCCAATTTGAAGATGCAGCAGGACTTATTTGTGGGTTGGTCGCGGCTGTGGCCTGGGCTCTCGGGGCGAGTCACGAACACATCGACTCCGTTCGCGCAAGTGCGCGGGCAGTGGGCGGATACGCTCGAAGATCTCGCACAAAAACAGAGAGCTCTTGTCGATCAACAGTTTGATTTTGCCCGCAAAGCAATTGGCTTGACGTTCAGAGCGACTGAGAAGGCTGCCGCTCCCAGCGCGAAGGCCGAGTCCAAAGCCCCGAAAGCGATTGCGGCAGTTCGCGAGGCTCCATCGGCATCTCTGTCGGTAACCGCCCCACCCTCGCAACCGGCAGCACCGGTCGAGTCACGTAGGCCCTATATCAGCGGCACACAGAACATCGTTCAGAAGGTGGCGGTGGTCACGGGTGCCGCAAGCGGCATTGGTGAAGCGGTTGCTCGCGAACTGGCACACCGCGGCGCAAAGGCGGTGATGCTGGTGGACCGGAGCGACGAAGCGATTGCCTTGGCAAGTGCCATCAACAAGGAAGAGGGTCGTGAGGTCGCGATTGCACAAGTCGGTGACACGACGGACGCTGCGTTTCGCAAACGTGTTTTCAATGAGGCTGCCGAAAAGTACGGCGTCGTGTCGATTTGCGTGCCTGCGGCGGGAATCACCCGCGATGCACTCTCGGTTCGAATCGACAAGGAGACCGGGAAGGCAGAACTGTACCCGATCGAGACGTTCCGTCAGGTGACCGAAGTCAATCTGATTGCACCGATCTATTGGGCCATCGAGATGATCGCTCGGATTGCGGAGGATCGACGCCAGCAGGGCCTGAAACGTTGGGAACCCGAAGAGAAAATCCAGGGAGCCGTCGTTTTCTTGGGGTCCGTCTCGTCACAAGGCAATAAAGGTCAGATCTCCTACGCGGTCGCCAAGGCTGGACTCGAAGGGGCGGCGGCAACCTTGACGAAGGAAGCCATCTTTCATGGCGTGCGATGCGGGGTGATTCACCCTGGGTTCACCGACACGCCGATGGCAAAAGCATTAGGACAAGAGTTCCTGGACAAATATGTCTTGCCCTATACGCAACTCCGTCGCCTCATCCGACCGGAAGAGATCGCCGATGCAATCTGCTTCATGATCTCCAACTCGGCGGTCAGCGGCGAGTTGTGGGCAGACGCCGGATGGCATCCACCAGCCTAGGAATTCACTGCCCATGTACGAAGCGACGCACTCGCAAACTCCCCGCAGTAGAGTTCGTAGTGCGTCGCTACTCTTTTTTGGCTTCCAATTGACGAAGCCGTTCTTCGAGTTCATGGATTCGATCCGCAAGCTCGTCGTCAGCACTCGCCGTTGCGTCTCGTCGCGATTTCTCTTCCGTATGAGGTTTGGGCGCGATCCCGTCAAGCCAAGCCTTCATCCAGTGCATCGGTTGAGTTAGTGGAGTTGCTGCGCTATGACGCTGCAAATAGTCGAGGTACGTAAGGGAATGCCGAAAATAGTCTCTCAAGAAATCCGACATCGCGTCATTCGACCGCACGATGAAGTGCAGCATGTCCGAGGGAAACAGCGACATCTTCTCGGGCTGCCGCTCCATGATGATTTGCGTCAGTACGGCACGAGTGAGATCATCGCCAGATTGGCTATCGCGAATCTCAACCGTTTCGCCAGCCTGGACCATGTCTTCGATCTCCTGCAACGACACGTATTGACTCGTGTTTCGAGCGTAATACCTGCGGTTCGGGTAGCGCTTGATTTGAATCGGGTCTCCCGCCATTCTGTTAACTCCAAGGGGGCGTTGATCGCTGTATTGTAGCGAACTTTATCGCATCTACAGAAACGAAATGCTGCAATTGCGTCGGATTATTTCGTTTTCACGACGATCGTCGGTCATGCCCTGTAAATTTAAGCAAATAAAATCTCGCTAATGCAGCAATTGTGGATTGACTAAAGCACGGAAAGTCCGACAATACTAGAGGACAGGCACGTGCGTAACGTGCCAAATCCAGCCCGGTTCGTGATTTTCAGAGGAGAAAAAGCAATGTCAACTCAAACAAGCACCGATCTTTACGGGACGGTCCTTCAGAACATGCGAAATGCTGCGGAAGCGAACGTCAAGTTGCAGCAGGACATGTTTCGCCAGTGGTCGACTTTATGGCCGGGATTCCCAAGCCCGCAGTCAGCGTGGCTTGAGAAGGTGCGTGATTTTCAGCACCAATGGGCGAACACCGTCTCGGACTTAGCCCGCAAGCATCGTGAAGTCCTCGACAAGCAATACCAAGCCGCGTTGGAATCGCTCGAAGAAGCGTTACGGCTTGGCGAGTCGAGCAATCCGGAGGAATTCCGCAAGCGGACCGAGCAACTTTGCCGCAAGACGCTCGACTGCATGCGCGAGGTCTCCGAAACGCAGATGAAGGAGTTTCAAGAAGCCGCCAGCAAGTGGACCGAGTTGGCGACGAAGGCCGGATCCTAAGTTCGAGTTTTGCACTTTTTGGAGTGCGGCGATTCATCGCCGCTTTGGTATTTTTCGACTTGGAGCCAATTATTCGCAAGCCTAGGTAAGTTGCGGTGATGCTGAAAAAGTGCTTCGCACTGGAGAGCAAAGCGGTGACAAGTCACCGCAGTCCAAAAAAAGTGCGAAACCCGAACTAAGGCTCTGCTAAAAATTTGATCATGCCCCCCCGAGGCAACCGGCGGCGTCTGTTGACCTTAGCCGGGCTGACGGGCTCAACAAATGCTGTAGACTTCAGCAAGTCCTGCTGGCCGCACAGCCGGTGGGACGAGTTGGTTGCCGTTTCGGCGGCACAATTACCAATACTGATACAGCAGGAGTCAAAGGTGAGTCAGCAGAAATTCGTTACGGTTGATGGGAACGAAGCCACAGCTTATATCGCGCATCTGACAAACGAAGTTATCGCGATCTACCCGATCACGCCCGCCTCGACGATGGGCGAGTTGTCTGATGCGTGGTCGGCCCAGCGAAGGCGGAATATCTTCGGGACCGTTCCCGACGTGATCCAGATGCAAAGCGAGGGCGGAGCGGCGGGGGCAGTGCATGGCGCGTTACAGGCTGGCGCTCTGACGACCACATTCACGGCGTCGCAGGGCCTGTTGTTGATGATTCCGAACATGTACAAGATCGCCGGCGAGCTGCTGCCGACTGTGTTTCACATCGCGGCACGCACCTTGGCGACCCACGCCCTTTCGATCTTTGGCGATCACAGCGATGTGATGTCCGTACGGCAGACGGGTTGGGCGATGTTGGCTTCCAATTCGGTTCAGGAAGCTCAGGACTTGGCCCTGATTGCTCAATCGGCGACGCTTCGATCGCGGGTGCCCTTCGTTCACTTCTTCGATGGGTTTCGGACATCGCACGAAGTGAACAAGATCTCGCAACTTTCCGCCGCCGACGTTCGTGCGATGCTCGATGACGATTTGATTCGGGCACACCGCGACCGAGCGATGGATCCCGACCGGCCCGTCTTGCGCGGCACGGCACAGAACCCCGACGTATTCTTTCAGGCTCGTGAAGCAGCGAATTCGTTCTATGACGTCTTGTCAAGCATTGTCCAAGAGACGATGGATGAGTTTGCCAAACTGACGGGTCGCGCGTATCACTTGTTCGAGTATGTCGGTGCCGCCGACGCCGAGCGTGTGATTGTGATGATGGGATCGGGGACTGGCGCGACGGAGGAAGCCATTGAAAGACTAATGGCCGACGGCGAGAAGGTTGGTTTGCTCAAAGTTCGTTTATACCGACCATTCGACATCGAGGCATTCGTCAAAGCATTGCCGCCGTCCGCACGACACATCGCCGTCCTGGACCGCACCAAGGAGCCGGGGGCGATTGGCGAGCCGCTGTATCAGGATGTAATTGCGGCACTGGTGGAGACCGGTCGTCTGGCGACCTGCCCGACGGTGATCGGAGGACGATATGGTTTGTCGTCGAAGGAATACACACCGGCGATGGCTGCGCGGGTGTTCGAGGAGTTGAAGGCCGACAATCCCAAGCGGCACTTTACGATCGGCATCATCGACGACGTAACACATCTCAGCCTGAAGTGGGATCCCGAGTTTTCGACGGAAGCCGACGATGTTACGCGTGCGGTGTTCTATGGACTGGGCAGTGACGGGACCGTTGGTGCGAGCAAGAACTCCGTCAAGATCATTGGCGAGAACACGCCGATGTTCGCTCAAGGCTATTTCGTTTACGACTCGAAGAAGGCCGGATCGATCACGGTGTCGCACGTGCGGTTCAGTCCGCGTCCGATTAACTCGACGTACTTGATCGATCGTGCCAGTTTCGTGGCCTGTCATCAATTCCATTTCCTCGAGCGGATCGACGTGCTCCAGACGGCTGAGACCGGGGCCACATTCCTGCTGAACAGTCCCTACGGTCCCGAGGAAGTCTGGGACAAACTGCCGCAAGAGATGCAGCGGGCAATCATCGACAAGAAGCTGAAGTTCTATGTTGTCGATGCTTTGAAAGTCGCCCGTGAAACCGAGATGGGCATGCGGATCAATACGATCATGCAGACTTGCTTCTTTGCGTTGGCGGGCGTCTTGCCTCGCGATCAGGCCATCGAGCAAATCAAAGAGACAATTCGCAAGACGTACGGCAACCGCGGCGAATCGATCTTGCGACGCAACTTCGCGGCCGTCGACGCCGCCATCGCGGACTTGCACGAAGTTCACGTGCCGGATCAAGTCACAAGTAGCACGCGCCGCATTCCCGCTGTCTCCGCGGGCCATTCTGACTTTGTTCAGCGTGTCACTGCGATGCTGCTGGACGGGCGTGGCGACTTGTTGCCGGTCAGTGCCATGCCCGTCGATGGCACATTCCCGACGAATACCGCCAGGGTCGAGAAGCGAAGCATCGCTCACGAGATTCCGATTTGGGATCCCACGATTTGTATCGCGTGTGGACTATGCACGTTGGTCTGCCCGCACGCAGCGATTCGCTCGAAGGCATATCCCGAAGCCGCGTTGAGCGGATCGCCCGATGGATTCCTTTCGCTACCGTGGAAAGGCAAAGAACTCACAGATCATTTGATGACGATTCAAGTCGCACCCGAGGACTGCACAGGTTGCGGCGTGTGCGTCGATGTGTGTCCGGCCAAGAGCAAGGAATCCGTCAAGCACAAAGCGATCAACATGGAGCCAAAACTCGATCACGTTGATCGCGAGCGAGCCAACTTCGATTACTTCTTGGAGATTCCCGAGTTGGATCGCACGCAAGTCAAACTCGATACCGTGAAAGGCTCGCAGTTACTACTGCCGCTGTTCGAGTATTCGGGAGCGTGTGCTGGCTGCGGAGAGACGCCGTACTTGAAGCTCATGAGTCAACTGTATGGCGATCGCGCGTTGATCGCGAACGCCACGGGTTGTTCGTCGATCTACGGTGGTAATCTGCCGACAACGCCGTGGAGCACGAATGCCGAAGGGCGTGGGCCGACGTGGAACAATTCGCTGTTCGAGGACAATGCAGAATTCGGGTTGGGGTTGCGCCTGGCATTGGATCAGAAGCGTGAATACGCCGAGTATCTATTACAGGAGTTGGCAACCGACGTCGGCGAAGAACTCGTGACGTCGCTGCTGACGGCTTCGCAAGAGGACGAGGCCGAGATTCGAGAACAGCGCGAGCGCGTGGCGGAACTGAAAACACGACTCGAACGCTCCATTGATCCTGCGGCAAGCAAGTTGGCTGCGATTGCCGATGTACTCGTCAACCGCAGTGTGTGGATTGTCGGGGGCGATGGCTGGGCCTACGACATTGGCTTCGGCGGACTCGATCACGTCCTGACCACGGGCCGCGACGTGAATATCCTGGTACTCGATACGGGAGTTTATTCCAACACCGGTGGGCAAGCGTCGAAAGCAACCCCTCGCGCTGCCGTGGCGAAATTTGCGGCGAGTGGCAAGTCTTCGCGCAAGAAAGATTTCGGCATGCTCGCGGTCTCCTACGGCAACGTTTACGTCGCACAGATCGCCATGGGCAGCAACCCGGCACAAACCGTGCGGGCCTTCCGCGAGGCCGAGTCGTACCGCGGGCCGTCACTCATCCTGGCGTACAGTCATTGCATCGCTCACGGCATCAACATGACGACTGCCATGACACATCAAAAGGATCTTGTGCAAAGCGGCTTCTGGCCACTGTTCCGCTACGACCCACGCGATGCCCGTACCGGCGAGCGCCCCTTCCACTTGGACAGCCGCAAGCCCACCAAACAATTCAAGGACATAGCGATGCAGGAGGCGCGATTCGCAATGTTGGCACGGACGGATCCACAACGAGCGGAAC